>JBAWZF010000004.1 GCA_037143175.1 bacterium | reverse complement strand
GGTGTTATTAAAGAACAGTTCGACTGCGGAGCAGTTGAACTGCTCTCTATAGGTTGAAATATGGTTCGACGGCACCTCGGTGGGCTTGCCGCGGCCAAGCGCCATCAAATGGATAAGAAATCGCTTTTTATGAACCGGATACCCGTGGCCACACAGGCCTTGGCGAGGCGATCCAGTAATGCGGGGTTGGCGCAGGAACCGGCGTCCCAGACGACATGCGGCAGGCCGCGGGCGCGGGCCCTTAGCTTCGCGCGCTCTTCAAGCTGCGGCACCAGCGCCGCCAGCAACGCCTCCGCACCGGCCGCAGGCACCACCATCTGATGGCGACTGAACCAGACACCGTCGAGCGCGAATTCCGGATCGGGGGGGGTGGTCGTTTCATCACCCCACCGCAGCAGCCGGCTCGGCCAACCGCTCCAGCGCCCCAGACTCAACCGCTCCAACGCCGGCGTTCCAGCCCCCAGCCGGTCGCCGAAATACAAAAAATAACGCCCCTGCCGGATAACCGTCTCCAGCCGGCTCTTCACCTGTTCATCGGTGACCTCGATCCAGGTCACACGCAGGGGGCCGGCGTCCAGGTGATCGAGGCCCCACCACCCTGCAATCGGCAGCGGCGCGTAAGCACGCTCCGGATCGTTGAACCGCTTGAGATAGTCCCGCAGCAACAACCCCAGCAGGACCAGCAGGACCAGGCGGCTCAGCATCCAGTTCGCCCGGTTCAGCCGGTTCGCCAGTTGATACTCCGGCAGCCGCAGGCTGACGACAGCGCCCGACTCGTCCTGATCGCCGGAGGCCCCGGAGGGTGCAAGATCCGGCGTGTCGGTTCGCGCCTTCCCGGCGTCACGTCTCTGCTTGCCGCCCTTGCGGTAGGCGGGTTCCACCGCGCCGGCGTCATCCTCGGCAAAACGGACCGTCACCTCGCCATCCGTCCGCGCCCGGGCCCGTTCCAGCGTGCCCTGAACCTGTTGCTGCGCCTCACGGGCCGCCCGGATTTCGTCAGATTGATCGAGCCGGAAGTTCGCCACCTTCGCCGCATGCCATGACGCCAGCGCGGCGCCAAGCACAGCCACGCCAAGCGCCAGAGCCATCCGGCGTTCCGGGCGCGCCCGGCGCCGCGCGCCGAGGGCCAGCCCGGCGGCCGCCAGCCACGCCGCCGCCGAAAGCAGGCCTGTCCATCCGAAGCAGGTCATCAGGGTTGTCGTCATTGCCGGTACTTCCTTGTCATTTCCAGATAATGGGTAAAGGCATAGTAGATGATATTCACCCCCATGTGGATGGCGCCCTCCGCCATGGCGGAGTCCATCCCCGAGTGCCCGGTTTTCCAGGCGTCATTGATATCGCCCGGATGGTAAAAGACCACCCACCGCCCCTTGTGCTTGATGCCCATCGCGCGGGTACCACCGTGATGCCAGAGCGGCGGCGCGCCGTTCGGAAAGGCATACGGTATCTGGAAGAGGGGATCGTCATCGGAGATCGTCACCAGGGACTCGCCGGGAAGCAACTGGCGCACGAACTGGCGGAAACTGTTATTCCACTGCGGACTCCCGCAGTCGGCAAAAAGCATGCCGCCATCCAGCAGGTACTCGCGCATCGCCGCGATCTCGCCTGCTGTCACATTGATGCCGGCATCGCCCGTCATGTAGACAAACGGCGGCGCGCCGCCCTTGGGATACTTGCGCAGCAAACTGATCGGATGGCTCTCGGGCGTTGTGGACACCTTGAATCCGGTAAGCTTATTAAAGGCGGACAGGAAGTTGAGATCGGCCCGGGTGGTCATGTCCATCCCGTCATCCCACCCGCGACCGCTGTATTCCATGCGGATGAAGCGGACCTTGGCGTTGTCCATCCCATCCGGCCAGCCGCCCTGCGTACCGCCCCCCGCCCCCATCTTACCGGCCTTGCCCGTCCCGGTGAGCCCCCGCATGGGGTCGGCCTTGTAGGTCAGTTGCGTATCGGCCTCCACCTGTCGCGCCGCCACGGACTCATCCAGGTCGGGGATATGGAAGGAGATTGCCGAGCGCGGATTGACAACGAATTTCCGTTTCTTGGCCTTCTTCTTGACAACCTTGGTGATCTTGACCACCGAGGCCAGGGTGGCGGGCGTACCGCTGCCCTTCGGCACGCGGTAAGGCTCCACACAACCGCGCATCGTCAACAGGCACGGAATGACCAGGATCACCAGCACGTGCAGCCCCAGGCTGCCCAGGAGGCTTTTGCGGAACAGCGGATCCCGCCCGTTGGACAGGATGTTCTCAACCACACGATCCCCCGTGGCGGGCCGCTCGTCGTGGATGCCCGTATAGAGTCCGATGACCTTCCTGCGCAGGGAGAGCAGGTGCAGCACGCCGGTCAGCAGGAGCCCCGTCCACACCGGCCACAGGAGATGCCAGCGCGTGAAGAACACCGTCACCGGGTTGACCCCGCTACCGTCCAGACTGATATTCGAGTCGAGCAGGAGCGTGGTGGCGCGGTTGATGAGCATGATGCACAGCAGCCCCACCACGTAGGTGGACAGGCAGCACTTGCGGTACAGCCATAGCACCCACCCGCGCAACACAAACATCACACAAAACGCGGTGGCAAGGAAAACCACCGCCGCGCCGCCGCAGGCCCGGGCAAACATCAGGACGGATCCCTGCAGGCCCGCCATCAGGAATGGGATCCTGAGCGCCGGATGCGCGGCCAGCAGGCGATCATACAGGTCGGGCATGACCAGGGCATAGTGGCCCAGGACCGCCGCCAGCACAGCCAGGGGGAATCCAAGGAGGATCGGCAGGTAACTCGGGGGTCTTATCCGCATGATAACAGGAACTTACCTCAGGTTTGTATCTTCCAGCGAAATGCCCAGTTCGGGCTTTTTGGGAATCTCGTTGGAGGACGCCGCCTCGGTGATGCGCTTGACCACCGTCGTATTGCGCCGCGCCTCCAGTTGGGCAGCCTCGCCTCCCCCGGACGCAGGCGTCACATTGGTGGTGGCCGAGGCAACGTTGGTGGCCGTGGCGGCGACCGCAGGAGCATTGGAGGCGGCGGGTGCGGGAGGAGGCTGGGGCTTCTCCCTGGCCTTCTCGGCCGCCAGGGCGGCAACCGCCGCTTCCTTGCGGACCTTTGCGCCTTCCGGGTCTATCCAGCGGTCGCGGATATACCCCACGGAGGTCACCCCGATCACCACCACGTGGATCGCCACAGCCACAGCGGCCCAGAACAGGATCCGGCCCCGGGTAAACACCACCAGCAACTGCTCCGGCGCCACGGCGTCAACCGCGGCGGCATCCACTCCATCCTTCATCGAATCTTCTGTCTGCATCGTCACTCTCCCGTTAAACTTCTATTGTTTTTCCCCGACCGCCAGGATCAGGCCCCCGGCCTGCACGATCGCGTCCAGCACGGGCTGGTACACCTCCCGCGAAACGGTCGCATCACACTTGAACATCACCGTCCGTGTCTTGTCTGTGGTCTTGTCCCGCAACAGGTCGGTCAGGGCGCTCTCCAGGACCGCCACACCGCCGGCCTCCCGCCCCTGCAGCGAAACATTTCCCTCCTGGTCAATGGACACGATGACCAGCGGCTCCTCGACCGTGACCAGGTCCGGTGCCTTGGGCGGCACGATCTTTCCCGTGGTGGCGGTGAGGAAGTTGCTGCAGGCCATGTAGAAAATAATCAGCAGGATCGCGATGTCCACCAGGTTGGCCGTCGGGATCACCGGCAGGTCGTGTTTCGGGCGGCGGATCATTTGCCTTCCTCCTCGGTCACGATCGCGACCATCCCGCCCGCGTTCTGCACCATCGCGAGGGTCTCGTAGTAGGTTTGGTACGGCACGCGCCCCTCGGCTGAGACGATCACCACCTTACCCTCGCCCTGCCGCTGGTCAAGCCGGAGGCCGGCGATGTACTGGCGCAGTTCGCCCATGCCCATGGACTGCGTGTCGTTGACGGTGATCTTGTCGTCGTGCAGCACAACCGTCGGCGTCTTGTCCTGGGTGTTCGCCTGGCCCTTGGTTCCCGACGGGATATCGGTAACGAACCCCGTCGTTTTCGTCAGCGTCGTCGTCATGATGAAAAAGATCAGCAGCAGGAACATCATGTCGGCCAGGGACGTGGTGGGGACCGCGTCCTGGTTGAGCTGGCGATACTGGAACTTCTTCCGCATCAATTACACTCCACCACCGTCACGTTTTCCTCGCGCATGGCCGCGGTCTGGACCAGGTCCGAGGCGGCCTCGCCGATCGCAAGGTTCACCTTGGCGACGCTGTTCATGAAGGAGTTGTAGGGAATGAGCGAGCACAAGGCCAGAACCAGGCCGCTGGCGGTGGCGACGAGGGCCTCGGAAATCCCCGCGCCCACCGCGCCGGCATCCAGCGAGCCGGCGCCGGACAGTGACCCGAACGAGCGGATCATACCGGTGACCGTTCCCGTCATGCCGAAGAGCGGCGCCACGTTGGCGATCGTGGCCAGCCAGTTGAGCCGGAGCTCCACCGCATGGAGCGCCTGGGGCGTGTAGTCGTCCATCGCCTTCTCCATCATCAGGCGCTGCATATCGCGCGACACGCCCATCACCTGGCAACGTTTATAGGTCTGGAGCCCCACCACCAGCACGGCGGCCACGGGGCTCGGCGTGCTGGAGCACAGCACCAGCGCCTCGTCCAGTCGGCCTTCCGCCACCAGGAGCCGGACCTTGGCCCTCAGCGTCCGGGTATCAATGCGCCCATTACGGGAAAAAGCCAGGGCCCGTTCAATCAGGACGGCCACCATCAACACGCTGCAAATCCCCAGTGGGATCATCATCCACCCGCCCATAATCAACCGTTCCAACATATCATTCTCTCCTTTCGTTTTGCGGCGTCAACGCGCCATAAATCTGAGCCAGAACCCGATTGCCCTCGGCAGGCGGCAACTGGACCCGGCCAACCCGGTACCCCCGGTCCGGCGCCAGCACCAGTTCCCCGGTCACGGCATTGTAAAGACTGGCATACAGATGCGGAAAAGCCACACGCTGCGCCAGCGGCCAGCGGCCTGCCGCCAGCAGGATCACCTCGCTCCGCGTCACCACCACCCACACCCGCCGCTCAATCAGCCACAACCCCACGGCGGTCCGCGTCGTGCTCTGCAGCACGGTCAGCACCTCCGCCCCGCCGCATACCTCCCCATAGAGGCGGCGTTCGGCGGGTGTCATGCGGGCACTTGCCCCGCTGATGGCCTCCTCGTCCGGTCCGGCCAGCGGCGTCGGCAGGCGCTCGGCGTGCAACAGGGGATGCCTGGGCTCCACGCCCGAATCCTTGAGCTGCCTCAGGAGGTCCTCGTTCTCACTGTCCAGCACCCGGATACGGTCCTCCGTCTGCGCCAGCTTCAGGCGCAAGTGCTCTACGGTTTGTTGCAACAGACGTTCAGCGACATGGCTCATGGCGGGTCACACTCCTATTTCTCGGCCTCGGTGTCCAGTTTCGACAGGGCGTCTTCCGACAGCCGGCCACGCGCATACTTGGCCCAGATGCCTTCCGGATAATCCCACGTGATTTTCTTGAACATCCGGTAGGCGTTCACCATGCTGTCCGGACTGCCCCCTGCCACGCCAGCGGCCTTGACATAGGAGTCGCCGCACCAGTACATGGCCTCGGCGATGAGATCCGGGTCGACCTTCTTCGCGTCAATCACCTTCTTGAATACCTCGATGGCTTTGGGGAAGTCTTCGGCCCGCATGTAGCACTGGCCCGCCAGCACGCTCGACTTGCCTGCCAGTTTGTGGTCCGGGAACCGCTCCTGGAGACGGCCGAACACCTGGGCCGCCGTCTTATACATCTCGACCGACTCGATGTGGATGCGTTCGCGCGTCACCGCGTCGGTCGCGGCCGCCATCTTCTCCTGATACCCCTTGCCCTTGGTGAGGAAGTACTGACCGAGCCGCGCAATGGTTTCCGCCACCAGCTCGTTGTCCGGATAGCGGTACGAGAGCTTGACGTATTCCTCGCAGGCCTCGTCAATACGCCCCATCTTCTCGTAGGTCAGCGCCTTCTTGTACTGGGCCTTGGGCGCATAGGGGCTGTCCGGATGACTGGCCACGATATCCGTGAAGCGGCTGACCGCCTCGGAGAAGTAGCGCGATTTCTGGTCGGCGTCGCCGGTCTGCGCCGCAAACTCGAGCGCCAGGTCCGCGAGCAGGTAATCCGCCTGGGCGCGCGCCTCGGTGTTCGGATAGTCGCGAATCGCCTCCTCGAGGAGCTTCTTCCCCTGGGCGATCTCGCGCCGCGCCAGCTCCTCCTGGGCCAGCTCGCGATGCTTCTTGGCCATCTCGAAGTACGCCTCCGCCTGCGTGAACTGGGTCTGCACGGCAATGGACGGCTCCTTGAACCGCTTGGTGAAGGACATGACACGACCGTTATCACCCTTGAAAATCTGGATACGCCGGACCAGGGGCGCCGCCTGCGCCTCGGGCGCGCAGGACAGGTCAAGGGTGTCACCGTAGGTCGCACGCACCGTGCCGGACACATTGCTCGCGCCGGGATCGCCCGCGAAGAGCACCGGCACCACCCCCTTAAAGATCCCGGAATGGCCGAAGGTCTCGGTCAGTGCCAGCGTCTGGGTGTTCCCGGAGGCCGTCTTCAGGCCGACAGTAAGTTCATCCTTGCCGTCCTGGCGATCCGCACCGGGATTGATCACGCGCAGGTAGAGCGTCTCGCCCACGTGCAGGCTGGACAGACTCTCCTGGTAGCGGCGGTCCATCACGTCGAAGAAGGCGTCGGCCGTCACCGTCGCCGAGGACGTCATCCAGCGGTTCGAGCCCGCCGCATCCTTGTAGGAGTAGCCCATGAAGATCGTGTCGCCGCCGCGCACCGTCAGCGCCGGAACCTGGATCGTCTGCCCCACCGTGATCACGCGGCCATTGGCATCAAGACTCGAGATGTTGAGCGTCACCTCGTTCCAATCGGACTGGCCCCTGCCACGCCCGTCGCGGGTCCCGGAGGCGGATTCAGGAGCCTTGGCCCCTACCAGAGACGTGGCGGGAACGGAGCCCAGCTTGAGGGGAACGACAAACGTGAAGCGCCCTTCATCCAGGGCGTTGGCCCCCTGGGCCACCCCCGATAGCGCCACATTGCGATAGCCCGGCGGCGGCAGGACCGAGGGATTGACGCTCGGCGGAATTTCCACCCGGATCGTTCCGGGCACATTGACATCAAAGGTTCCTTCCGGCGCCTTGCCGTAGGCGGCCCGACCGGCGGCGGTCTGCACATAGAGCGTGGCCCGGCTCAGAGGCGACTGAGCCACCTCCGGATGTGTCAACTCGGCGATCAACGGGCAACCCAGGATCACACGGCTTTCAGCGTTGGTCGCCTCCTGCAGTCGCGCGGCCACGAGGGTCCGGATCACCGGAACAATCTCCTCCGTCTTCCGCGTCTTGTCCATCGCCTGCGTGAGCCGGGCGATCTCGTCCGCGGACAGCTCCCGCGACGAGTAATCATACACACGCAGCTCAGGCGGGGAAGCGCCGGACTGCTCCAGCCCGAACGTGCGGTCCCACGGAATGCCCGGATTGGTGTTCTCGATATCGCGGTAGGTCAGGGTCATGTCGTCCTCGGGACCCACATGAATCTCCGAGGGGCGCTGGGGCGTTCCACCAACCGGAAACACCCTGGCCAGGAAGATGCCCGAATGCGCCTCGGTCTCCAGGGCCTCCACCTCGCTGGTGGCGCTGGCGGCGCCCGCCCTCACGCGCAGCTTGACGACATCCTGCGCGTCGCTGACATCGCAATCCGAATCGCGGATAAACACGTTCACGGCATCACCCGGCTTGAAGCGCCGCATCGGGATATAACGCGCCTTGCGGTTCCCCTCCCCGTCCACCTCGGACTCAATGAAGCAGGCACTGAGCGTGGCGTTATGGAACGTCACTTTCATGAACGCCTCACTGAACTGGCGTTCCTTGCTGATGAAGTGGGGATCCTCGTAGGTCACGGTGATCCGGTCGCCGGGCACGATCTCCAACGTGTTGTTCTCGCGCAACCGCATGACATCCTGGGCGGTCGGCAGCAGTTTTGTCCCGTCGGCGCCGGCCAGGTGGAGTTTCCGGATGGTGGGAGCATCGCCCTCGAAGTCCAGCAGCCAGAGCCGGATCACACGGGCCATCGTATTCGAGGGGAAGGTGATGGCGAACGTGCCATTGTCGGCGCTATTCGTGATAGTCGCGGGGGTGAAGGCAATGGCCTGGGACTCCTTGTAGATATCCGCCGTCATCCACTTGGGGTCTGTCACGAACATCTCGGCGGTTGCCGGAACCAGTTCCGGCTTGCCGGCGACATCCGTCTCCAGCCGCAGGCTGATGCCGCGCCGCCGCATGGCCGAGAAGTAGACATCCACCCAATGCATCCCTGCGCCAAGGGAGCGGGACACCTCGCGGGGCTGGGGACCGGCTTCGCCATCCAGCATGACAAAGGTATTCTCCGGCGCTGCCCCGCCATCAGCCGAGGCCAGGCGGAACGTCCGCCGTGTGCGCGCCTTCAGGAGGAAGGCGATCTTGACGTGGCCCACATACCAGCTCGTAGGGCCATCCATGGGGATTTGAAGGCGGTCGGCCAACCCGTTGACCGTGCCCGTCCATTTCAGAGTGAGGGGCGGCGGCGTGACGACGGCTTTTTCCAATCCCGCGGCAAGCGCCCCCACCTCAAGATAGTCACGACACTCCCGGAGCGTCACCGGACCGCGTCCCTGCCCGGCATAGCGCGCCACTTCGAGCATGCCAGCCCCCTGCCATGGCGGCAGGTTGGTCGGCCACATGCCCAGCGACACGAAATCCGCGCCGTTGGGCGACGCTTGTACCAGGAACTGGCGCAGTTTCCGGCCGGGCACATCCGCCACAAGCTTAAGGGGGCCGAGAACGACGCTGGCGTTGAGATCCACGCTGAACACCTTGGGACGCCGGTTATCGGCCAACGCCATCCAGGGAGGATACTCCGCCCCGGTGATGGCGTAATTGGGATCCCGGCCCTCGGCCGAATCCGTGGCCAGTGCCGTGGCTTGCGCCGAGGTCGTGGGGATCCGTCCCTCGAACACGCCGGAATAGGGGGCGGTTTCCTTCAGGACAACGCCGGCGATCTGATCACCGCTGGACGCCGCGACCTTGATGCGAATCGAATTCGTTCCGGGCGTGGTACTCTCGTCGGGATCCACCACCCTGACCGTGATCGGATTACCGGGCTTGATCTCGTCATCGGCACGCAGGGTACTCAGAGCCACCGTGTTCTCAACCTTCTCCTGGGCCTCCAGGCGCTGCCGGATGAGTGCCTCCAATTGCCGCTGCTCCCGTTCCTCGCGGGACAGGATCGCGCCCGACGACACATACAGTTCGGCGTCCGAAACGACCCTGATGTTGACCGGGGCCGCGCCTGAGATCTTGTTTGCCTTCTTGAACACGTCGGAGTAGTCGAAATGCACCACATCCCCCCCGAGCACCTGCAGGGTCCGGTCCCCCTTGCGGGTCTGGGCCAGCGCCGTGGGAATCTGTCCCTCGAACTTGGTCTTCGAGTCGCCGAAGGGCAGAAGCGTAAAGATCTCCTCATCGCCCGAATCCACCCAGACACGGACCTCGATGCTGGCCGCCTGCCCCACCAGGCCCAGGTTGCGATCCTCGAGGCTGATCTTGAGCGGCCGGCCCGGCGTCAGGGTTTCCTGGTTGGCGGCCATGCCCACCCGCACATCCGTGGCTTCCACCAGCTTTTTCATCTTGAGGTAGAGCTTACCGCCCAGAATGCGGGCATTGGCATGCGACGGAAGTGCGGCAAGCGTCTTCTCGACACAGGCGCGCGCCTCCGGGTATTCCTCCTGGTCGAACTTGACCAGCGCCAACTGGTAGTTGGCCTCGGCCTGTATGGCCAGATCGCGACGTCGCAGCATTGCCTCCAGCCGCTCGATGGCCTTATCGTAGTGCCGGGTCAGGCGGTCAATCCCGGCAATCTTGAACTCGGCGTCGCACCGCGCGGCCGTGCCCTCGAATTCCTTGGCCGACGCCACCTGCTCGTAAATGGCGCGGGCCCGGGGATATTCCTGCCGCGCGAAAGAAATCTGGGCATAGGCCAGCAACAGCCGCCCCCGGGTTTCCGGGTCGAAGCTCTGAGGCGACTGGTCAACCCACTGGATCAGCAGGCGCGCCATGGTCTCCGCCTCCGTATAGTTGCCTACATCCGTATATCGCCCAAGCACCCAGAGGCTGAATTCCGGATCCAGTTCCCGGTAGATATCGCCATACAGCGCACGGGAATTGAGGCAGGCCTGCCAGGCCTCCTCGTACTTGCCAACCTGAAAGTCCGCCTGCGCCTTGAACAGCGGAAACCGGCGGTCCGACCGCTCCAACGAGACCACGGCCAGCATGCCTGAAACTGCCTTCGATTTAAGGGCCAGGAGCGCGTTGCGCTGTTCGTCCTTCAGTTTGGATCCCATGACCTCCAGCCCGCAGGACGCGATCGCCGCCGCGAGGTCCGTCGCGTTCGTCCCCGCCGCCGCGTTGGCCAGCGTAATCAGTTGGTTGCGCGGGGCTTCGTTGTACACCGCCATACGGGCCATCCCCCAGAGATCGGGAATCAGGGCCAGCAAATCCGCCGTCCGCTTCCGGGCCAGCAAGCCCCTGCTAATCAGAGTCGTGACCTCATCAGTTTCATAGAGAGTCCACTTCGGCGCCAATCGAACCAGGGCAACCAGGGCATCAAGCTCGCTGTCGGTGAGCTTATCCGGAGCCGCCACCACGGAGCTTAGTGACGGCTGCCCGGGCCGCGAGGGCTGGACGGGCTCCAGGGCCCTTGCCGCACTCCACGTGGCGAGCCCCCCGAAAAACTTCTTTCGGCCATCGGGATCATCGGCAGCCAGGGTTGTACCGAGACGCATCGCGCCGTTGGCATAGTTGTCGAAGCGCGTCTTGCCGCCATACGACTCGATCCGCGTCAGCAGGGCGTCGCGCTCGGCCGCGGGCAGGCCCATCGGGCGTCCCTGCAGATCCCAGAACCATTCCCGGTTATACACCACAGCCCCGCCGTCATACCCGAACGGCAGGCGCTCATAGGTCTGAAAAAGCTCCGCCGTCACACGCATCACGGCCCCGCTCTTATCCTGGCCGCCATAATCGTAATAACGCCGGTCCAAGAACCGGGTTTGCCGCGCTTCCTCGACCAAAGCGGTATCGAAGGCGGACTCAACAGGGTACTTGTCCTTCAGCGTGGGGAAATCGTCGCGGACCCAAGCCATGAGCTTCACCACGCGCCCCGGCCCTGGCACCAGGTCCTTGCGGGTGATGAGCGCCTCCATCAGATCCGTGTCACCGCCAAGTTCCTGCCAGCCTGACGTCTTACGCGTATTGCGGAACCATTCGAACACTATCGCGGAAAACTGGTTGCGAGCCAGGCCATCGCGAAGAGCCTTGGCGTAAACCGCATTCACCTTGAGGACGCTGGCCTTGTTCTGCGTCCCGCTCCACCACGACTGGCGGCCCTCGTAGAGTCTCTCAACCACCATGCTGGCGAGGGCATTGCCGCTTTCGGGCGTCCCCCGCGCGAGCTGGTCGGTCAGGACCTCGCACTGGAAATCAAGGGTGTCGAACACCGTCAGCCGGTTCTGGATGAGGAACAGCAGCGCAGCGCGACCAAAAGGCGTCTTGCGTTCAGGGTAGTCACGCAGCAGCGGATAGGCGGCGCGGGCCGCCGCGAGGAACTCCGTCTGGTTCTTCTCGCGCAGGGCGACTTGGGCGCGGGCCAGGTTCCGGCACAAGTCGTTCGGCGCTTTGGTCAAGTCGGTGACAGCGGGATCCATGACCTGTTTGAAGGCCGCTTCCAACAGCGCCAACTGGGGTACGGCGGCCGCCGCCTGGGGAATGTTCGTGTTGCTCTGCTGCGACCGGATCGTCTGCGCGAATGAGGTGTACCCCTGGAACGCGCCCTCAAAGACCGACTTGCGCTCCGCGGCCGTGAAGGGAATCCAGTCCAACTGATGCATGATCGCAGGCATGAAAGACCGGTCATAGCCATTCGTGGTGGTGTAGCCCCAGGCGGCGTCAATGAATGCCCGGGCTGAGTCGGCACGGAACAGGAACACCGGGGTCTTGGACAGGACCTCGGAGCCAAAACGAGCGTAGTTCTGGTAGTAATACTCGGAGGCAGGAAGTCGCCCAGCCTCCCGAGGGGTCTGACTGTAGATCGACCAGACACTCGACATGTAACTCATCGCCTCATCAAACGTCGTATTGAACCAGGAGTCACGCACCAGACTTTGCCAGCAGCCGTAAAGATCATCATGCGAGCCCAGGGCCGTGATGATGGCGGCGACTCCACTGGGGACTCCCTGCGCGGCGGGGGCCAGCGCCTTGTGCACCGCCGCATTGGTGGAGGTGTAGGGTAGCGACAGCAACGCGGCGGCGACGGCCGACTTCCGGAAATAGTCGGGCGACGCCGTCAGGACCTGGGCCCCGAGTTCCTCCGTAAGGAACCTGCCCGGCCACCAGCCGGCGTTAAATGCCTCCGTGGTCACCCCCAGCATCCGATCCCGTTCACGGTCGTTCAATTTACCGAAGGCGTAGGCGTAGATCGCGGCCTTCTGGGGGAAACAGCGCCGATAGACGGTGTCGTCGAATCCGGCAAATCCGCCGGCGAAGGTGCGGGCGATCTCGTGGACGGTATCGGCGCTGGGCGCGGCGTCTATGTAGGTGCGGGCCGCCGCTGCGACGGGTTCGAAGGACTGGGCCAGTGCGGCCTCGTTCGTCGTCGCCGGGCCCATCACGAACGCCAGGTGGGACGTCCGGAAGGCGAACCGTTTGGCCATCACGTTGTTCTCGCGGATCAGGCCGCTGATCCGGCGGCAATCCTCAACCGCAGCGGCCAGTTCCGGGCGGGCGGCGGCAATGTCACGCGTCAACCACTCCAGGATA
Organism: bacterium; assembly: GCA_037143175.1. Taxonomy (NCBI): domain Bacteria; species bacterium. The sequence continues at coordinate 123,952 of JBAWZF010000004.1, read as the reverse complement.
TCCCAGTAGTAAGTGCGCTCCATTTCGAGCGGCATCCCATCGGCCATGAGGGCGGCCAGCCGGTGCGCCACGGCGACGGTATCGCCACGCAGCTTTGCCTGGTCCAGGTACCAGCGATCATAGTGCTTGAGCGCCGGGGTCGCACGGGCCGCCCCATCCATCTCCTTCATCAGCCGGAAGGCGTCGTCATCGGCGCCAAGGCTGTCCACCAGCAACCGGAAGAGACGCAGGGTCGCGTCGGCAGTGGCGGCGCCGGCCGGCGGTGCCTTGAGGAATTGCTTGTAGCGGGCCACAGCGGTGCGAAGGTCCCCTGCCCGTTCCGCCGTCTCGGCGGCGGGCAGCAGCAACTCCGCCGGCACGTCGCGGCGCTGCGCGAGGTAGCTCTTGAGCACGGCGGCGGCGGCCTGGGGCCGGGCCGTCTCGCGGCCGAGCGTCATGATCTGGAGCAGGGTCGCGGACGGGGCCGCGCCGGGATCACGCTGCACGCCCTCGATCAGGCGCGTCATCTCGGCGATCTTCGGATCCGGCGCGTTGGTGGCGGCCTGCTGGGCGTTGGCCAGCGGAGCGATCAACGCCACCACGCCAAGAACAAGAAGCGGTTTGATCAGGCGACCATGAAAAACACGAAGGGGTTTGGAATTAATCATTGTGCTTTACCTTCCGCGGGCGTGCCGGCATTAGATTTCAGTTTGGCCTCGATCTTCGGCAGGATCTGTTTCGCCTTGTCGGCGTACGGACTGCCGGGATACTCGAAGAGCAGTTGGGCACACTTGTCGCGCGCCTTGGCGTAGTCGCCGGAACCATAGGCGACCAGCACCCATTTAAGCAGCATCGCGTCCAGGAAGGAGGCGTCGGGGTGATCCTGGAAAATCTGGGAGAGCAACTCACCGGCCTGGGCGAAATCGCGCATCTCAACGTGGTAGTCCACCAGCTTGGCCAGCGACTGCCCCGCGAACTCGCTGTCGGGGTAGCGCTCGGCACAGAGCTTGTACTGCTGCACGGCCGTCTCACGCCCGGCCTCGCGACCGCCTTCGCGACTGGCCAGTTCCGCCTCCGTGGCTTCAGCAATGCGGAACTGCGCCTCGGCCTTCGCCTGCGACTTGGGCAGCGTCAGAATCTGCCGCAGAACCGCGATGGCGGCGGAATACTGTTTGTTGTCAAGCCGGATGCGCGCAATGCCCATCAGCGCCTCGTCCACCAGCGGTGAATCGGGATAGAGCTTGTTGAAGAGACTGCACACGGCGATGGCACTCTCGTAGTCATCGGAGGCAATATGCAGTTCCCATTTGGTCTTGAAGGCCTGCTGTTTGAGGTCGCTGGGAATGGGACTGGAGGTACGGATGATGAAATCCACGCGTTCCAGACCATCCGCCGCCTTCTGCCTGGCGCCCTTGAGGAGCCCCATGCTCTTGAAGATGCGGGCCAGTTCAAGGTAGGCCGATGCCTCGACAAGGTTCTTGCGCGCCTTGATGACCGGGTCGGCCACCACGTCCTGCGAGGCGCGTGGCCGGGTATCAATCTCTCCCACCACCCGGATGGTGGCGGTCACCGGCACGGGCGTGTCGCCGGCCAGGCTCCGCTCGTCCGTATAGGTCATGACCACCTCGTCGTCCACCGCACAGGTCAGCACCTCATCCGCAGGGTTCGCGGCCTGGCCCGGCTGGGGAGCGCGCAACATGACCCGGTCCGTGAAGCGGCCGGTACGCACCGGGGCCTGCCCAGCCTCGGTCAACTTGACTGTGATCTCATCGCGAACGCGGTACTTTTTGGCGGGATCGTCATCCAGCAGCTTCTTCAGATCCACCGCGCTCGTCGACTCGTTCTCGTCGCTCTCCTCCTTGTAGCGGGAAACCAGATGCACGGTGGCGCTGTCCGCCCCGTCACTGGTATCGAGATCAGCATCAAAGAGCGACAGGAACAGCGGCTGATCGAGAAATGCTGCCGCCGCCTGCGAGTCGTAATCCCCGAGCGTGAACGAGGCGACACCCGACGAAACCACCCGGGCTTTGGACTCGCGCGGCACGTTGACCGAGCCATCCTCGGCATTGGCGTCGGGATAGCGCACGGTGATAGTGTCACCGCCCCGCACCTGCAGCACGCGGTCGTCCGGCCTGGGCATCCCGACCTCGGTGGCGATCGAACCGATGAGGGTATCCCCCTCGGACCCCAGGGGGATGCACTCGATCTTCTCGCGATCACCGGCCGTGGTGGTCAGGTCCACGAACGTCTGTTTGCCCAGTTTGCCGAGCACCGCGAGATCCTTGTCGGCCACCTTGACATAGAACCGGCGGCTGGCTTCCACCCGGTCGGCCTCGCCCGCCGCCGTGTCGACCAGGGTCCCCACCAGATTGAGCGACTCGATGGCCTTGCTCCAGTTCTGCTGCACGAAGTGGCACATGCCGATGTAGTAGTAGGCCTGGTTGGCCCAGACCGTGTTGGGGTAGTTGGACACGATCTTGCGCAGGGTGGTGAAGGCCGCCCCGTGGTTGCGGGACTGGAAGTAGGCCGTCCCCATCAGGTAGAGCCCTTCCAGGTACAGGTCGCGGTCGGCAGGCTGCACTTCGCCCGCGGCATTCTCGAGTTCCTTCAGGTTGGAGAGGACGGCGACCGCCTTGAGGTAATCGCGGGTGCCGGAATAGTAACGACCCATGGCCAGGTAGGCGGGAAAGCGCACCTGGCTGGCCGGATACTGCTCCACGACGGTCTCAAGCATCTTGACGCCGCGCTCGCTTTCACCGCCAGCCAGCAATTCATTGGCCTTGTCCAACAGACGGCTCGCCTCGAAATCGCCGCCGCCGGCCTCGGCCTGACCCTTCGCCTGCCGGGCTGCCGACGCCGGCAAGGCCGTGGCGATGATGGCCAGGACCGTTACGCTACAAACAACAAGATTTGAAATCTGACATTTGAAATCTGAAATCATACTATTCCGCATCGACGCCTCCACCCGTTTTTACACCCAGCTGTTCCAGTTCGAGATGAGCCGTATTCGACTGGGCACTGCCTGGATATTTCTTGAGTACAGCCCGCAACGCCGCGATAAACGACTTGCTCTCGCCTGTGTCGCGGTACGCATACGCGATGCGCAATGCAGCTTCCGGGGCGGAGTCCTTGAAGAAATTCTCGATCTCCCGCAGGGTCGCTATGGCCTGATCGCGCTTGCCGTCAGCCATCAGGCACTCGGCGATGCGGAACGAGGAGTCCGGCGGACTGTCGGATAGCCGGTAAGCGGCGATCGCCTCCGCCCACTTGCTCTTCAATTGCAGGAGGAACCCCTTGGCCATCAGCGCCTCCTTGGCATAGGCCGGCACCCGGGCCAGATCGTCCACGAGCGCGAGCCCCTTGTCGCCCAGGCGGGCATCGCGATAATACCGGAGCAGCAACATCTTGCCCCGGTCGGCATCCTTCATGCCGAGGGCGGTCAGTCGCAGCCCATCCTCGTCGCGGCCCCACATCCACCCCCGCGCGATGTTCTCGCGGGTGTCGTCACTGACCGCGCCTGGCTTGAGCTTCTCGATCGCGTTGCGGGCCAGGGGATAACTGGTGGCGGGGCACCTGGTGTAGAAGACGCCGATCAATCCGACGATCTGTTCCCCGGTCATCTTCTCGAACGACAGTTTAGCGTAATATTCCTCCAGCTTGGGCTTGCGGGAGGCATAGTAGCCGATCCAGCGGATTACCCGGGCATAATCCCCGTCCTTCTGATACTGGCTGAACTGTTTGTCCAGGCGCGCCATCCACTTGGCCTCATCGCCATCCACGGCCAGGCGGAAACGCGCCGCCGCCGCCTGGTAGTCGTCCCACTCCGGAAACTTGCCATCCATCGCCTGTGCCCAATACTGGTAGTAGCGGTCGCGGTTAGACCGATCAGCCTCATTGAAGACACCCAACCGGTCAATCGACTCGATCGTCCGGCTCCAGAAGTTGGTATCGGATCCCGCCTGGGGGCTCCATTCAAACGTCTCCATCTTGTCGTAGGCGGCGCGCAACCCGGCCGCGTCAGGCCGTTCCCGGACATAGTACTGACTCACCTTTTCAATGGCCGCACGGGCCGCCTCGGGATTGGCGCGACGAAAGTCCACGGCGACCTGCAGGTAATAGGGTGCCGCCTCGGACCATTTCTCCTGGCGCACCAGGTTGTTGGCGAGCTGGTTGATGGCGCGCGCGGCCAACAGGTGTTTGCTGTAGTCGCTGTCCTTGGCCATCTCGGCCCAGGCCTTCATGGCCTCCTTCGTGTCGGAATTCTGCCAATGGCATTCCCCGATAAAATATAGCGCGGCCCCGGCATAGGCGATAGCATTGGGGAAATAGTCGAGGATCTCGTTATAGACCTTGATCGCATCGTTCCGCTTGTTGTCGAGTTGCAACGATCGTCCCTTGCACAACAGCGCGTACGGGGTGGCGACTGACTTGGGATACTGGAGGACAAAGCCGTCATACGCCGCCGTTGCCTGGCGGTATTCCTTGGCACCGTAGACCTTGTCGGCCTTCGCCAGCAGCACGCTCTCGAATGTGTCGAGCTTGGAAAAATCACCCGCCGTCAGGGAAACCTCCTGGGCGCCGGCCACCGCCGCCCCCAGCACCACCCCGACCCAAGCCCGGCCCAGCACCCGAACGTATCCACAGAAAGTCCACGAAATAAAACGAATCATGTTCAACATTGCACTCCTGAATTTTCCTTTGAACTGTTTAAGCAATACCCGTGCCAATCGTTAACTTGCAGCACATTACCGGAAAAACGGGTGAAAAAACACCAAAATCCATCCAGTACTGTATAGCCGGGTATGCACATTGGAAGAATAAAGCGCGTTATGCTGTATGCACCTCTAACGCAGGGAGCCTATAATGTGCCAAATCATTTTCCGACGGGATCAGGAATGCGGCGGATCGGTTCATCGCGTGCTGGAGCCCGCTTTCGACCTGCACCACCAGGGTGTTATCGCCCTCCCGCAGCCGGTCGCCCCGTTCGCCATCGTTCCACCGCAACTGCCAAACCCCGTCCAAACTGATCTGTTAGCCCGGAACACCAGTCGGGGCCAGGTTGCGGCACCTCGATGGAACCAGCCCCCGGTAAACTCAGGACCGGAGTGATGGTAACGCATATGCGAATCAGAATCCTGCAAGACTGCCAGAAACCACAGCTGCTGTCCTTCTACATTCCACATTTTCGGCTCCCGCACCGGACGTTTCCCTGCGGCTGCAGGCGGCGCCATCACGGCACACTCCTTGGCAATGCCTGTCGCAAGCCAGGGAATGCGCAACTCGGACGTATACCCGGTATCGCAATCAGAGGGATCGTTCACCGTCGAAGGCGCTCCATTCGTTTTTGGCTTAAGCCGGGTCGCCATGGCCACCGTGGCGGGAGGATCGTCCACCAGATACTCTCCACGACAGAACCGGATCCCGTAATCCCAACCGGAATACTGAGCAATCGGATCATTCTCCGGAGGCACCACACACCAGGTATCACTGAAGTTGTTCCGGGCATTATGATGCAGTTCCCACATATACCGCTCACCACCCCAGGAGAGGAAGAACTCGACACAGTCGACTCCTTTGCTGGTCCAAATCACACACCCTTCACGACGGTTCCCATCAGGCCCATCCATCTGCCCCATCCCCTCCGCGAGTAAATTCGTGTCAAACGTCTCATAGCCAATATACAGATACTGCTCGTCCCAGGCATACTTCACCACCATCAACGCCTGGGTACACAACACGCCCAGCTTGTCGCTATCATAGTCCACGCGATAGGCGGTCGCGTCTTTCCAACAGGACTCGTCAAGAGCCCCATCGATCGTCACCGGAGACGTCGCGCGATAGACCTCACAGGAAGCCGGCTCACCCCCGAATACCGGAAGCGCCATCAGCAAGAATGCAAAAAGTTGCTTGTTCAATTTCATAAATACTCCGGAGTGAAATTCCTAACAGTCTACAGCCTAATCACCTATTCAGATCAAAGCTGCAGGACAGGATCGCACCAGTCGGCCACATCGTAGCGGTTTCCATCCCCGCCATCGCCCACGACCAGTCTCAAACGTTCCACGCCCTCCACCGGGACATCCACCACCCGTGCGGCATCCAGCCCTGACATGGTGGGCGACGCCCACAATTTCTTACCATCCCCATACACTTCAAAGACAACCGAACCCTTACCCTCGGTAACAGCATCGACCCCCACCTTGGCCGTAAAACGTTTGAACCGGCCGCCAAGACTGAACTCCTGCAAACTCATCGCAAAGCAGCCGAGGCCGTTGCCAAATCGTTCTTCACCGATCTTCAGCGGGCCACCCACCGTATTACGGCCGGGCCGTGGCGCCCCCACGTTCTGGTCGGCATGGATCGCTCCCACAGCCGTCAGCGGGAATCCCCCACCCCGATACTCGAACGCCGTCCAGCGGGCGGTTGTGCCCCCCTTGGGGTAGCTGATCTTGACCGTGACTTTTGCCTTCCCACCCATGACGGACGCGGCGAGAGGAAATACGGATTCACGTAGGCCGGAAGAAAGCTCCGGGGAGGTCTTCGTCAGATTCCAACTCCCCACCGGTTTGCCTTCGACAAAGACCTCGCCCGTGTGCCCCTCCTGGTCAAGCAGAAAGCTCTTTCTCAACGCCAGCCCGGCACCCGCTGGCACGGACAGCTCGAAAGACTCCGAGCCACCGGACATAAAACGCAGTCCATCCCGCTTCACCACTTCACCCCAGGCCGTCCGGCCCTCGAAAACCGTCTGAGTGCCCCCGGACTGATGATAAGCGAAACGCTTACCTGTCGCCGGTGCAAATGCCGCCAGCGTCTGTTGGGGCCATAATGCGGAGCCACCGATATCACGGACCTGAAGTCGGCTCAGCGCCTCCAGCGGCGCTTCAGCAGACGCTTTCAGGACAAAACGCACAGGAATCTTACCGACCGCATAGCCGCCCTGCTCGAGGACAACCGGCGTGCCAAACACATCCTCCGCCCCGGCCACCTCACAACCCGTTTCGTTAAAGGAAACCATGCCCGGCTCATCGTTCCGCCACACGATCGCGGCGGGGCGGCCGTCCCGCATCTTATACAGCAACCCCACCGAACGTCCTGGCCGGACATCCTGAAGGTCGAGCCCCCCCACTGCATCCATTTCCTGACACCAAGTCCGCAGGTTGGCCAACCCCCACCAACCGGGCTTCAAAAGCATGGTGGCAGGTTTGGCACTCATCGGAGGACAGGCACGCACCTGCTTGTAGGCCACCCCGAGCCCGAAGCGGTCAAAGTCTCCGTTCGCCACAGTTACCGAGGGACGGTAGCCGAAGCGGTTGAGCAACAGGGTGGTCCGGGCAAGATAGGCCGCCTGATCAAAAACGCTGAGTCCTTCGTCCCCCTTCTCGACAGCCCAATCCAGGTCTGTGAAGAAAATCGGGCGCGGATTCTCCGGGGTGCTGCGCAACGCCGTCTGCAGTTCGCCAATAAATCCTTCGAGCAGGGCGTCCTCAGGCGAGAGCCGTCCAAGGTCAAGCCGCATCTGGAGGCCGCTAAACGAGTTGAGGGCATTCGTTTTGGCAAGCCCTTCGAGATATGCCACGGCCGTATCCCGTTGCATCCCGCCAATCAACAGGGGCTTATCGGGGCAATACGCGTTGCGCCAGCGCCATGCCGAATTGAGCAGCGGCGCGAACACCTCCGGCTTCATGGCGAGCGGTCCTGCGCCGTCCGGGTTATCCCAGAGAATCCACCCATCGACATCACTCCCGGCCGCCCGCATCAGTTCACAGACATAGTTATCCCAATCATCGATCCGTTCGGGCCGCATGAAAATATCCACAGCATGGCCCGCGTCACGCGCCCGCCGCGAAAAGGCATTGGCCTGCCGGGCCTGAAAACCCTCGCCCGCCGCCCAGTAGGCGCTATACCCCAGCAAGGCAAAGGGTTCTCCGCCCTGTTCACGTACCCGTTTGGCACGACCGCGCACGGTATCGGCCTGGAAATTTCCCGGATAATGCTCGACCCAATCCCAGTCTTCATCGACAAGCTCGAACAGGCTCCCGAGCGGCCCCCGCAACCGGGAACTCTCACTCAGCGCCTCGTGCCACTTGGCACCGAGCACCGTACTCAGGTCGGCCGCCAACAGGTCTCCCGTAGCCGAGCCACGTACCGCGGTCCCCTCCCGGAGCTCAAATTTCGCAGTATAGGCACCTTGCGGAATCTTCGAGGCAGCCACGACACGTTTGACTTCCCCGGGCTTGAGTTCCAGCGTTGTCTCCGAACCGCAAACGCGTCGCCCGCGCCAGTTCTGAAGCCCGCCGGTCAACGTGAGCTTCCTGACGGATTCCGCATCTGCATTCCAGACCCAGGCCGCCAACTCACCACCGGGCGGCAGGATATTCGACTCCCCGGGTTGGTCGAGCCGGAAACCGACGCGTTCAGCCGGCGGAAGGTGCGTTTCCACAACGATATCATCCACGTAGAGCATGGCCGACTGCAAGTTAGTCTGATTGCCGGGAAGCATCACGAGGTGTAGTCCGAGCGGATAGCTCGGAACAAAACTCAACACAGGTAACTCAATGTTCCAACTCGGCGGTATCAGGGGGAACCGGAACTTCAACTCGCGCCAACCCGTCCAATCCACGGTAACAACCTCACGACTCACGGGCTCGGTGGTGCGCATCGTGAACACATCCCACTGCCCGCGGGAAATACCCTTATTCACGCCGTTCCGGTCACCAATCAAGGGATAGAACTGCACCCCGGAGCCGTCTCCATAGATCCAGAGCGAGAGCGAGACCGGTAGCCCCGGAAGTGGCGGATCGATCGAGACGAGATGATCTGCGCTGTTGGTCGCGGCCCAGGTCAATTCCAGTGAACGCAAGCCCGAGTGGGCCACCTTATTTGTGGTATGCCCCGCCGGCGACTGATCCGGCTCACGTGACAGGCCAGAAATCTGACCCGCACCATAGGAACGATCCTGCTCGAAATCGGCGAAGAACGCACGACTATCCGGCTTTGACAGGATGATCTCCTGATCGACATTGACCGGGGAATCGCCCGCATCGACGGCCACCACCTGAAGTCGAAGCGGGCCTGCCGCCTTGCGTGCCTCCGCCGCCCGTGCCGGCAGGTCTACCCGGAAGGCGCGCTCCTCCTCAGGTTTGAGTTCGCCTTCCATTGCGCCGGAAGCCACAGGCGATCCAGCCTGGTCCACCAGGCTCCACTGTATCTGCACCTTGCGGCTTCTACCCACCCATCCGTTCTGGACGATAGCCCAGGCGCCACGGTCGCCCGCCCACTGGTGTTCGGGGTCATCATAGGCGGCAAAGGCCGCCAACGCTTCAGCCGCCCGCTGTTGCGTATGGATAAAGACGGAGCCAAATTCGACGACCCCGGATTTCACCGCTCCGGAGTTACGATTCCCCGTCACACCCTTTACACTGTCGTCCTCCCGGGCCGCTGCAATGGCAAAGCCCGCCAGCTCCAAGGGAGCATCAATATCGCGCGTCGAGCCTTTGGGTAAATGCGTGAGGATACCGTCTCCGGGCAACCCCACCTCAATATAACGCCAGCCCGTAAAATCAAGTGTGCACAGTAAGGATTCGATACGGGTGCGCTTCCAGCCGCCTTCATAGAAATCGGCCATGTCGCTGTAGTCCTGCAGAATCGCCGACACGCGCGCCCCCGACCCATCCCCCTTGACCCAGAATCCCGCACGGAAGGCGTCCCCGGAAAAATACCGGCGCGCCGGAGGGCGCATATTGAACACCGTTCCCGAATTCTCAAAATCAACCCGCATGGCATAGCGGCCCGGCGGATTGGTTTCGCCACCCGCCGCTGCGGCAATGTCAACCCGGCTCAGCCGCAGGCTCGTCTGTGGCAACCCTGTGTACCGGTAGGCTTCGGCGACCGAGACGTTCTGATCCCCAAACTTGGTCCCGCGCGTGCCCCAGCCGCCGTAGACGTCGGCGAAGGGCTCGAAAAGGAGATAGCTGTTACCGAACACAATCGTCTCATCCACCCGCCCGTTCAGTTCCGGCACATCGGGCGACAGCACATCGCCTCTCAACCTGAAGGGAGGAACGAAGGGGGCGAAACTATCCGGCGCCATCGGGACGACCACTTCCGTCAATTCACCAGGCGCCAGTTTCACCTCGGTGTCCCGGTCCGCCACCGGCGTGTCATTCCAATCCACCAAGGCCATCCGGACATTTGCCCGGACAGGCTTGGAGGTGAAATTCCGCAGATCAACGGCCACCACCAGATTGGTGTCACGGACGCGCATCCGCGAACCGAGTAACCCGACCAGCGCCGTGGCCGTGGGCTTGGGGCCAACCGACGGCACGACGGTCATATCATCAATCCACACCGTCCCCTCCACCGGCAATTCCTTGCTCTGTTCCCCGCGCTCAATGGCAATGCCCTTGAAGCACAGATGCCGTTCGCGCGGCACCTCCTTGAGATCAAATGAAAATTCTTTCCACCCATCGAAGTCGAGCGTCACAGGAGGCATGGGCCTGTCCTTGCCGTCATCATACCGGATCCCGCCGTCCGAATCGGTGACCGCCTTGGCATCCCAAAACGAAAACCTGATCCGGTTCCCGGATTTGTTGCCCTTCACCCAGACATGAACCAGGCCCGGAGCCGGCAGGATAAAAGCATTGGGAAGGAATGAGAGTTCTGCCCGCCCCCGCACATCCAGCCGATAAGTGAGCGCCGCGGAAGCGAGTCCCACCTTTTTTTCAACAAGGTCGACCCGGGCCGAAATACCCAGGCCCGACGGCAGGAGGCTTGAGAACGTACTCACGACCAATGCCGGTTCGGCCGCCGCCCCTTTAACCGCACTCCCCAGCAACAACGCAAGTCCTAGACACATACCGAACTTCTGAATCTTCAAAATGGCGCTCATTTGTTCTCCTCCGGACCCAGCACGATCACGGCTGAATCATATTCGGCATACGTCACAGGTCCGCCGCGATGCTGCGTGCTGGCGCTCCCCGTCAGCATAAACAGGCGCTCCCCGCTAGGGATCACCCCAATGATGGGAGCTGACTTGCCCGGCAACTTGAGCCGTTCATCGGGCCGGCCATCCTGTTGTCGCAGGACCTGAAGGCCGGACCGGGTAGGGACCAGCAACTGGGTCTGTGTGGCCAGCGGTTGCCCGGTCACCTCGCTACCGAGCACCACCGACCAGAGCACCTGCCCCGCCGGCGAGACCAACGCCGCGTGCCCCTGGTCGCTGGCATAGAAGATGCCGTTCGAGCTCACGACCGCGCCACGCGAAATACGCCCGCCCAGCGGCAGATCGAAAATGGACTTCCCATCCGCAGCCCCGAAGGCCCGCATATGCCCGCTTTCATCACCCAGGAACACCACCCCGCCAGAGACCGCGGCGGCGGCCCGGGTACAGGGAGCTATGGGGGCCGTCCATGCCTGTTTCCCCGACTCGGCGGTCACAGCGTGCAGCTGCCCATCCCACGAGGCGGCATAGATCCGCCCTTCGGCCAGCGCAGCCGCCGCGCGGATTTTTCCGGCCGTCTTGTATTCCCAGATCAGGATCCCGGAGTCGAGGTCAACCCGGTAGAGTTTGCCATCGTCTGAACCAAAGAACACATCGTCGCCCGCAGGGGTCGGCGCCGAATAGACGCGCCCCTCGGTCTGGAACGACCAGAGCCGGGCCCCGTTTTCAGCGATCGCATGGAGCCGCTCGTCGGCGGAGCCCACGAGCAACCGCCCGGCATACCAGGCGGGGGTACTGAGCGGGGTAATGGTGCCAAAGGTCCATGAACGCCCCCAATTGAGCCGCCGTTTCCCCAGCTCGTCACCCAGGGAAGCGGAACGCAGCCCGCCACCGGGCGAAGGAACCACAAAGAGTCCCTTGGCCAGAATCGGGCCTGCGGGGAATACGGGCGTGTTGGCATCCAACCGGCCTTTCTCACTATAATTTCCGCACAGGTCGGCAGGCGTGACGGGAGGAACGTGGGCGGGCCCGCCCATGAACATGGGCCAACTGAGCGGATCAACCGGAAATGCCTTCGCACTGCCCGTATCCGGACCGCCAACGGGGCCATAGACCTCCACCTCGGTCAGGCTGTCCCGGTTGGCATGCAGCTGACGGCCCGGCAGAATCTTCAACACATCGGTGAAAATCGGCTTTTCAAAATGGACCACCACAAACCGGCGGCGGTTGTTCCGCACCAGTGCGACCACGCTGGAAATCTTTGCCTCGATATTATTAGCCTCAATGGCAATCGTGCGATAGGGCTCCTCAGGCATGGCATTATTCAGGTAAAGCACGAGATGTGAAACCCAGGCGGGTTGGACCAACGCCACACTGAAGCCCATGGCATCCGGAGATTGGAACCAGGTGGTCCCGATATCATCGAGCCGGCTGTTATGCAGGAAGGACTCCTCTTCCGTGAAGAGCATGGCGGAGTCAGTCCCCCCCTGTTTAAACGCGGTGACATGGTTTTGCGAAATCAGCTTCTGCTTGAGACTGCTGGGGATCCGGCTGTAGCGCACACGGATATCGCGCACAAACGTCGGCTCCACCGCATAGAGCTCGGGATTGGCCAGCAAATTCGCCGAGGGAAAACGGATCGGCCGCAAACTCACCTGATCCACGAGTATCTCGCCACCCGTCGATTCCAGCCCGACCGTCAACCCCGCCGAGATCAAGGGTGCCTTTACCGCCAGCCGCCCGAAACTCCACACTCCGGGCCGCCCCTTGAAAGCCGAGAGAGTGAGCGGGGCCGATTCCCCGCCGAACTGTACGCCGGCGGTCAGCACGGCACCCGTGCCGATCGGCCTGTAGGAAAACTCAAGCAGATAGGTACCCAGGGGAACCACACGCCGGTCAACACCCTGCGTGACCATGGTTCCGGGAATCACCCGCAAGGAGCGTTTGCCGGCGCGAGCCACCTCCGAGAACTGAGGCTTCCCCTCGCCTGCCATCCAGCCGGCTCCGTCTTCGAAGCCGCCATTGGCGAGCTGCTCCATCCCAAAACGCAAAACTGAATCGAGATCGCCGGACTTGTCCTCACCCGCCGGGTAATACTCGCCCGTCGCATCGGGATCGCGATCAAGCCCCGCCCGGACATAGGCCGGGTAGTCACCGCTAGGCGCCTCGTGGAGGGCGGGCACCTGGGCCTGCCACGTGATCTGGCCATCGAGCCCGAATCGCGCCACGGTCCCGTCGATCGCCCCGGCCATCACCCCATCCGCCACCGGCTGCAGCTTTGCCCGGAAAGCCAGATGGCGCTTCCAGAGCGTGGTCCCATCAGCCAGATCGATGCAAAGCACATCCCCATTCCACAAAGAGCGGTAGAGCCGGCTGAGATCCGGGGCGAGCACATCAGAGGAGACCAATACCGCGGGATCAGCCGCCAGGCTCCAGATCGTGCGACCCTTCACGTCCAGGCAGGTGAGCTCGTTACTCCCCTTGAGAAACCGGTCGCCTTTCAGGCGCCGTCCCGGGAGCCACTGCCACCGACCCAGCTTACCGTCTTCAGGGAGCGGCGCGGTGAGACCGCTTGAATCCACCCAGGGTATGGCCGAACCGGCTGGCCAGCGCACAGACCAGCCCCCGGCACTCGTCTGGTTCCCGGGGTCATCATGACTTTCAACAATCAAGGCGCCGGTGCGGGCGTCGAGGAAGCGCGGGCGGAAAGCCCATACATCAACGATCTCCTTTTTGATCTCCGTGCTCCCCGTCAGTTGGTATTCGCTGGAGACCAGGCGGGAACCATCCGGACTCAGGGCCATATTCACCAGGGAGCGGGTCATGGGGAAGGCCGCGGCCCCCCCGCTCTTTTCAGCTTCCTGCACAACAGACACAATCTCCGGTGCCCGATCTGAAAACCACAGTCGCCGTCCCTCATAATCGAGAGCCAACAGACCGGCACGCCCGGCCACCAGGATCTGTTTGAGCGCCGGATTAATCTCGGCCTGCACGTGCGTATCAATTGCGCCTTCGCTCCAATGCGTGTCCGCCCATTCGGTGGCGGCAAGCTTCTTGATCACACGACCAGTTTGTCCGTCCAACAGGAAGAGGTACCATCCACGTCCGGTCAAGGCCATGATGCGGCGCCCGTCATCATACCACCGGGCGGTATATACATCATGCTCGGGCAGATAAATCTTCCACAGCAGCTTCCCATCCGGTCCAAGGCAAAAGAGGTTCTCGCCATAACCGAAGGTGCCCACAAGCACCCGCCCGGTAGCAGGATCGAGATCCATGCTCTGAACCATATCCTCGCCGCTGATCAATCCGGCAAAGGAGTCCCGAGTCGCCGCAACGGTCTGACCGGGCACAAGTCCAGTAGTCACAGGACGAGGAGCCTGCAAGCGCGGAACTGGAGCAGGCCCTGAGGAGGCCTCCGGCTTGAGTGCCAGGAAAGCATCCACTCCGGCACCAAGCCCCTCGGCATCGTTGGCGAGGATGGCCACCGAGTCGAAGCCATTGGCAAAGGCACTGTGGGTCCAGGACACCAGCGCCCCACCCTGTCCGGGGAAATTCGAGGTCAACGGCTCCGACAACGCATCGCGCCGTGTGAGCGCCTCGATGAGACGGTTCTCACCCCGGCGCCCGAGCAGGATCACTGGCCCGTCAATAAAGAATCCGGGTTGAACCACGTCACCCCGCCAGAGCCGCGTTCCATCAAGCCGTGGTTGCTCGCGATCAAAAGGACCCGGCGGACGTGCCACCGCCTCGCAATTCACAATGGAGGCCTTACGCCCACGCGTAGCCAACCCTTTGCACAACCGTTCGGCCGCGGGTCTCGCCCACTGTTGCTCGGGCTCAAGAGGAATCAGGATATCGCCTTGCGTCCCGGCCAAAAAGGCCGCTAAACGTCCGGGATCAGAGAAACGGACTTTGGCCGTGTCGAAAGTCGCCGCAGGCATCAAGCCATCCTTGACCTGAACCGAAGCCTTCGCGGCCAGGCCACTCACTAACTCGCGCACGGAAACGATCCAGGCTCCGGGGGCCCCGTTGACCGGCACCGTCCAGGCCGCGACATATTCCGGGGCGGCGGCCCGGTAGATCTCCTGCATCGTCTGTCCGGAGGGGGTGGTAATCCGGATCTCCAAGGGGAAACTCGCATTGATCGGCTGGCCCTTTGCCCCGAGCACCGTTACCCGGTAGCTCAGGTTCTGGCCAGCCTTCAGCTCCGCGGACGTTTCGAGCCGGACGGAGACGGGAGCCTCGGGCAGGAACGCGAGCACCTTGCCGGGATAGTGGGCCATATCGAGCTCGAGCGACATCCACTCCCCCTCGGTCTTGACCGCCACGGGTTTCATTTCAAGCAGGTCGAAACAAACGGGTGGGCGGCGGGGAAACTCGAGATGCGTGCGAAGCGGCGCCTGATAGAGGGTTTTAGACAGGCCCGTGAACCCGACCTGGTTTAAGTTCGGCACCACCATGTACTGACCTTCTCCCCGTATCAGCCAGTCGGGACCCACCATCATGTCGTGCCGTGCTGCAGGCAGGATGTGCTTCGCGAGCGTTTCGCGCACGAGGCGCGTGGTCTCAACACTCCGGTCCCAAACCTGCTCGGTTTCAAAGTCCGTGTACTTTGGAAATGAACCCAACTTCGGATCGTACTCATCAAGTTCGCTATCGAGGCGAACAGCCCCCTCGACCGGCAAATGACTGGATCGCTCAACAAGCAACGTCTTCCCGGCGTTGGAAAAGCGACGCAACTCGGTCAACGTTTTCGCCGGACATTCATCCTCAAAGGTAAATCCCGGCGCGAAGAGTGCGCTGTATTCCATCGCACGCCCGGCGGCAATATCATCATCACCCAGGAAATCGGCCGGATAACCCGCACGTAGACAAGCCACCCAGAGCCCCTCACACTGCTCCGTGATGCTGTTCGGCTTGCGGGCGCCGAGATACTGCGCGGAACGCGAATAGTAGATCGCCACCTTTTTGTAACCCTTGTCAAGCGAGAGGAAAAAATCACCATAGCGGGTACAGAGCGTACCGGCGATGTTCTTCAACGCATCCCCGGAATTGCCAAGGGTAAAATACGTAAAACCCTCGATGCGTTGCGAAAGCGCGAAGAAGGCTTGGCGCAAAATGTGCTGATCGTAAATTCCCGGACTATGGTAAGTATGGAGCTGGGTCCAGACGCGGCCCTTCCCGCCAAGTCGAAGCACATCGGCCTGCATCGGAGCGAAAACAGGCCGATCCCCGCAACCGGAGTCCTTATACATGACGCAGGCCGCGATATCGAGGGAGGCAAACACATCCTCCTCACGCCCATTGGCCGCGATATTTCCCCCGTTATGGCCCCAATAACGATTGAGCGTGAAATTGGCTGACGAAGGCATCACGCTTTTCACCGAGCCAGCAAGCCGGTCACACCAGAGCCGCCAGCACTCATCCTCGTAGGCGGGGTACGTACGGAACGTATCAAGATCCTCCCGGTTTCGCTGCTCGACAGGTCGGGCGATATACCGATCGAAGGCCTTCATCGCCTTGGCACTTGTGAGGTTCGGATTCTTGGCACGGTACCCGAGTTCCATCGCCTGCTCAAAGGCCGAGACGATCGGAACGCCATCAATGAGCGACCGGGTATAGATCTCATCATACAAGCAGACCCCCTGGAAGGCAGGGCTATGTCGCATCGAGTGCGTTTCGAGTCCGGCATAGCGCGCACAGGCACCCAGGATAGCGTCACCGCGTGGAAGGGTCGTGTCGTTATAGGTAAATAGATCCTCCCAGAAACGCAGGTTGTACCGCACGCAGGCATTGAGGAAACGATCCCGCCCGCTGGACTGTGCATAGGCCTCCCACGGACCAAGTTCTGGACACTCCCGAATGACCTGCTCAACCACGGCATCGTTATGGACCACCCGATCCATGTCGTAGGACATGCCTTTAAAGCCGTTGATGCCCATCGCGCGGAGCTCGCGTACAAGCTCCTCCGCCCCCTGGCCGGAACGGATGCACTGCGCGTACCTGCTGCCCCAGGACGAGTACTTACCGAGAATGATGTTATCAAAATGTGTCGCCGGTTCAGGCTCTACGAGATCAAAGACCAGCGGACGGGCCGATATCTGTCCAAGGGTCGCCTCAACCCGATAGGAGCCAGGTGCCAACTGAAGGGTTAACGCACTGTCAAGCTGCACCAGCCGTGTGTCACGATCCTTGACCGCCGACCCGAGCTTGTCTTTGAACAGGCTGAAACGCCGTCCCTGCGCATCGACCAGATCAACCTGAAGGGGCGTCCCCGCCGGGATCGGCTGCCCAATCGCCAGCAGCCCAGCCCCCACCCAGAAGGATTCCCCCCGGTAAAACGCATCCCGGCCCCGCTGAGTGAAAAGCCCGAGACTCATCGGACGTGGCTCGGACACCGTAATCCAAGTCTCGACCGACAAGGGCGGCCCCGCTTCGTCAGCCGGCCGTACACCCAGCTCAAGCTTATAAAGCCCATCAGGCACGCGCGGGATCGCCAATTGCGCCCGGCAGTCAGGCCCGGACCGCACCTCAACGGCAACCCAGTTGGTGGCCGCATATCCCTGAAGACGCGCAAAAAGAGCAGCGCCATCCAACCGGTTGGTCAGCGTGGCGGACGCTTCGTTTGTAACCACCCGTGCCCCTGCGGGAATGCCGGAATCAATCGCCTGAAGCCGAACTGTCGTCGCATCACCCGGCTTGAAATGACGAGTCGACAACTCGGCGAGCAGGCCGCGCTGAATGCCCTTGGTGGGATCGGGAAGATCGACTCGCAAGGCCTTGACAGGCAATGATGAAAGGTCGCCTCCAACGGAGATGACGGATCCGGTCATACCCAGGCAAACTTCGTATCCCTGGCGGCGGGGATACAAATGAGCAAACTTGGGTGTGCCTGCATCGTGTTCCCCCCACTGCATCTTCTCAACGCCGGTGACCACGACCGAGCAATTACGGTCGCCAGTGAGCGGAAAGGCGTAGAGCGGAATGCCGATTTCCCACTGGCTGACTCGCACCGCAGGCATCGGCGCCAAGCCCCCACCTGCTCCCGCCGCAATACCATCAGCTCCGAGTTGAAAGCTGATGCCAACCGGATGAAGTTGATACCCGTGCCCAGCATGGTGGGCGGGAAGCCAGATCGTCAAGGGCGCAAATTTTTCAAACACCGGCAGCAATTCATGCGCCTTGCCGCTTTTACGCCACGCCTCATGCGCCTCATCCGCAGTCCCGGCAGGAAGCATCTCGAGGGAATCCCGCAACGTCAGATCGGGCAGAGGCGCCTCGCGCATGGAGGGAGGCAAGTCGGGGTCTGTCGGATTAGAAAGGAGGGCACGAATGGTAACCGGATAAGCCTTGATCCGGATGATTTTCCCGGCAACAAGCAGATCGGGACTTTCAGAGGTAAGGGTTCCGTCAGCTCCCAGCGTGAAGACGTGATCGCCCGGCCATAGGACATGCCGGCCCGGCTTGAGCTCCTGCCGCGCCCGGGGTATACGGTCGATGTACTTGCCTTCATGGTAGCGCTCGAACAGCGGCTGGCCATCCAGCAGAATATTCCTGGCCCAACAGACGACCTTGACGCCAACCTTCTGGACCTCCACCCCGCGCGCTGTCTGCACAGGGTTAAGGATCGGTTCATTCACCTCGAGACTGTCCACCGTGACCTCGGGCCGGTCATAGGGCACAAGACGGAATTCGATTTCGTCGGCCACAGACCCGCGTCCGAAGCTCAGCAGCCCCGACAAGATCATCAGGAAAAATATTCGTCGGTTCATTGGCAATCAGATTCCTCTCTCAATGCGTAAACGTAAACAGCATCCAGTTGACAGCCCATTGGTAGATCATTTCCCGGACCGTATTATCACCGCCATGCCCGATTCCTTCACCCAACGGGTTGGAGGCTGTAGGCGGCGTCGAAATTTCCCACCCGCATCCGTCATCGTTCGGGCTGAAGAGCACGGCTGGCCGCCCATCCAATAAAACATACTGCCAGGGCCGATTCTCGAAAAAGGCAGCCTCCCCGGGCCAGGGACTGGGATAGACCATCTTGAAAACATCGGCCACACGCGGGTCTTCCTTGAGCAGCAAAATCGGTTCAGCGCCGGGAATCAGCTTGCCGACTTCCGGACGAACGGATTCGGCAAAAGCGCTGCCGCGGTTGTAGCAATCGTCAAGGATGAGGGTTCCCCCCCGTTTAAGCCAGAGCGAAAGATTCTCGGTTTCCTTCTCGGTCAACGACCAACGCCCATGGGAAGTGAGATAGACGATCGTGTAGCGGAAGAGGTCCGGACTGGCAAGATCCAGTCCGTCGTTGAAAACGTAAACCGGCAATTCGGTACGCTTGTTGATCTGGTAATGCACATAGGGAATGGCCGTCGGATCGGCATCCCAGTCAAACCCGGCCATGGCAGGCCGGATCCGCGGCATGGAAATCTTATTGCGCCGATCCTCTTCCCGCCCCGCCTCCCGGGTCTTGGCACTGTCGGCAGTGATCTCGCGGCGGTTCATCTGGCTGGCGCGCGCCGCCCAGGATTCGCTGGCCGGGGAAGGCAGGGACAACAGGCAGTAGACAGTAGACAGTAGACAGAAAATCTTGCTGGGGGTATTCATTATTTTCCTCCGGAAATCAGGCGGAAGTAATCGCCAACCGCATCCTCGGCACCACTGGGCCAACTCTCCGAATTAAGCCGTGCCTCCAGCTTCTGCTTGTCAATCGCCTGCGCTTTCTCTGCACGGACGGCCCGCTCCGGCTCCACCAGCAGATTCGTGGCCCGTTTCACTTTCTTCAGCCCGGCCAGAAGTTCGGTCTGTTGGAACCCGAAGCTCTTCTCCGTGAATTGGGCCAGATCGGGCCGGACAACCACGATCTGGAGGGAGCGGGATCGCCCCACCCCGGGCCCGGTCTCGGTATTGTTGTCGCGCGCCGAGAGTTCGACACGGATCCGGTCGCCCGGCAGCAGCCCTGGATTAAGTGCCTTGAAAGCCTCGGTAAACCGGCCATTCACCCGCTCGGACACCGGCTCCACGAGGCGTGAGGTCGACCCCTGCCTTGGCTCACGCCCCAGCATCGCGTCAATCGTATCAATGCGGTAAGCGAGCGACACCTCGGTCACCCCGAAATCGTCCTCGGCTGTATAGGGCACAGCGAAGGCCGTGGCCTCCTCGGCCAGCATGACGAGCTTGTCCTTTCGGATTCCCACCTGGATGGTCGGAACCAGATCCTTGTCTACCACGATCTCTAGATTGACCGGCTCGGTCATCTCAAAGCCCCGCCCATGGCGGCCAGTGAGCCGGATCGAGGCGCGACAAGGTTGGTCCACCGTGAACGAGAAGTGCCCAAAGCGGCCACTGACCGTGATCGCCTGCTTTTCGCCACCCGTCCACTCAACATAACTGAAATCCGGGTGGAGCTCGGTGGTGGATGAGAAGCTGACGAGAATACTGGTGCCGGCCAACGCCTGGATCCTGGGGATGCGACCGGAAAGGGTACGCGGCGGCTGTCCCACATAAGCAGGATAAACCAGCTCGTAACTGATCGCGGAAAGCTGCGGCCGTTCACCTACGAGAATAGTCCCGAACGGACTGCGGCGTCCGGCATAAGCAAAATCGTAGGTAAAGGATTTGTCGGTCTGCCCGATAGTATACGCCGCTGAACCCTCAACCAAAGTAAGGGGCTGGTGCGTCTCCCGGCCGGTATCGGCTTCCTTCATCCGAAGATCAATGGCGGTTCGGCGGGCACCCCGGGCATGCACCTTGAGGGTCACAGGATCGCCCCGGACCGCCGTCACATTGCCCGGCTCGATGGTAAGGGTAACGGGGAAAAGAGTATCAAGCACCGCGAGCCACGCCTCGCGCAACCGGACCACCCGATCGCTCATCAGGCGCGGAGCCGCGATTGCGAGGATCAAGGCCACAACAACAGGAACCATCGCAGCAAACAGGATTTTTCGAGGACGGCGCAGATCAATCAAGAGCGCGGGATCGTTCTTATGAAGCTCCGCAGTGGCCCTCGCCACAAGCGCAGCCACCAGCACGGGCGAATGACGGGACCCAGCCTTTCCACTCAAGGTTTCTTCACCCAACTGGTGCGCGCCAATGATCAGGTTATCCAACTGGCCGTGACGCGCCTCGATCTCGAGGGCTTCGCGGTCAAGCCGGATACGCCGGAAGACGGGCGGCAGCAGCCAACGGACCGCCGCAAAGGCCCCCACCCCGACGGCGGACAGGAAAAGAAGAAACAGTGGCCAGGACGGTAGCAGCAACGCCGAGTCAAGGAGCACCCAAATCAGGAGCATGCCCGGCCCGGCCAGCATGAACCGTCCCAAGCCCTCCAGCAAAGCCCAGCGGTTGCGGAACCGGCCGAAACCACGCAGGGCCTGAGTCAGATTGTCGAATGCTTCCTTCATTACGCCATTCCTCGCCGCTTGCGCACCAGACAGTCCACACACACCAGGATAAAAAACAGGAACAAGGTCAGAGGCAGGTTCCAGAGCGCAACGACGTGGGTTCGGCTAACCGTCTTCGACCGCGCACAAATCGATTTCATGAGAGCGTCACCCTGGTCCGGCGCGAAGGCATGGCCGCCGGTCGCCGCCGCCAGCTCGGCCATCCGTTCGGGACGCGCCCGCGGATCATCAAGTTCTTCCTCGCTATTCCCAGCTTGGAAACTGGAGACTGTGACCTCGATCCGGTTTGAGGCCGTGACGGTCCAACTGCCCGGCTCGGTGAGGGGCACCTCGTATTCATAGAGCCCGGGCCGGCTGCGACTGTCACGCGGATAGTAGACGACCTGAGTGCCGGACGGACTCGTCACGGTGACCACCAGGTCGGCACCCCGCACCGGCTGGTAAAGCTTGTCGATTAAGCGCGTGGAGAGCGTCAGGGTCTCGCCAACGGCCGGATCAGACCGGGAACGCTGGATTTCAGGGCGGCCGGGTTGCCGGCGTGGATCGGGGGCAAGGAAACGTAAGGAGTTGCCCCAGAAGCGACGGAAGCCGTCGGGAGCTTCGGGTTCGCGCATCATTTCCCAGCGCCAGGTGGTGTCGGCGGCGAGTGAAAGTACCTTGCCCTTACCCACATCCTGAACGGCGATGACAGGCATGGCCCCCTCCGGGAGCTGGCGAACGGCAAGCAGGCTGGCTCCCGGCTTCACCGCTCCTACCCGGTTACACCCTTCCAAAGAAGGAAGGTCGGACCAGAATTCACGGTTCGCCTCGGCATCGACCTCCAATTGCATGATCGGATGGACCTGCCCCATGGCTGTCGGCAGCAGGGGAAACTCCTTGGCCACCTGCGGGTCGCCCGGGACGGCGATCTCGAAGGGAAGAATCGACGCAAGCGGCGAATCCTGATAGCCACCGGCCGCATAGGCTGAGTAACCGCCCAGGGTGACAAGTCCGCCGCCGCGCCGGGCCACGAATTCGCAGAGCCAGCGGAGTTTGGTCTCGGCGAGATCGCCTCCCTGCCGGAAATAGGAACGCGGAATATCACCCAGAATCAAAACATCGTATTGGTAGAGATCAGATTCCTGCCCCGGCAGGCCGTCTCCGATGTCTTTGTGCCGCAATGCGCCCTGCCCGTACCAACCGCTTTTTGGTAGCATGGTGATGGTCGCCAGATCCACGACCGGGTCGCGTGCCAGCCAGTGTCCAAGCATCTTGCGCTCATCACGGGGGATGTCGATATAGAGAACCCGGATCCGGGCATCCACCACATCGAGCCGGTGCTCGGCCGCCAACCGATGTGCTGTGGTCCCCCCATGCACACCATCCAGGACGATACGGTAGACATGTTCCCCTACCCGGTTCGGCTTGACGACGAAGCGCACCGCGACAGGCGTCTTCCCCAACCGGATATTTTCCTTCACCGCGAGTGGCTCGGACAACCCCTTGTCGTAGAGGGAAACGCGCACCACCTGCTCCTCGAGTCCACTGGCCGTCAGGACAGCCCCGACCACGGTCTCATCCCCCAGCCGCACATAGGGAGCGGCGGAAGCGATGCGCACCTCAGCCCGGGCAGGAGGTTCCGGACTACCGAAAACAACCGGATAGACCGGCACACCCCGCGAAGCCAGCAGGGGCACCACGAGCGTTCCGCGGTCACCACCCGTATCGTTACCATCGGTCAGGAGGATCACGGCATCAAGATTGTCCTCAAGGCGCAGCGTATCACCCAGGGCACGGGTGAGTCCCGTGGCTCCCGCCATGGGTTTGGCCCCGTCACCGGGTTCCACATGCCAGGCAAAGGCATAACGGCTCAGGCTCACCCTATCCCCAAGATCGCGGACCAGGCGGCTGGCGAGATCCTGCGCGGCCTCGCGCCGGGTATGGCCACCCGCATCCTGCAAGTCCATGCTCTGGGAGGCATCCGCCAACAGCGCCACGCGCGGCGGTTGTTTCCAGTCGATGGCGAATCTCAACTCAAGTTGGATGAGCATGAGCAAAGCCAGGCCGAACCCACCCAGTCGCAGGGCGGCGAGCAAAAGGCGGTTACGCAACGGCATCGTATTCTGCGGCAGGAAATTGAGCGCGGCCGCCGCAAGGCCCACCACGCCCAGGAGAATGAGCAGCCAGGTCGGGACCGAAGCGCCGGCATAGAAACTCCAGTCGGTGACCTTGGCAATGGCCCCCTCTCCGTGAATCCCCAACAACTGGAAGAGAAATTTCATCACGCTCCTCCCTCACTGCGTTCCTTCTGGCGCTGCGCGTTGGCCCGGAAACCAATGAGGGCTTCCAGGACATAAGCGAGCATGAGCAATGCGATGAGCAGCGTCCAGAATTCAATACCCGCAAGCGACAGTTTCAGGGGTTGGCCCGGTCTCGCGATCCGGACGTCGCTACCAAACAGGTCACGGAGCCCGGGTAAGGCCATCAGCTCGGTACGACTCTCGCGCGGATCGGGATTGACGGTGAGGGGACGCGCATAACCGACGACATCCGCCTGGCCACGTTGCGGCTTCCGGATCTGGTAACTCCCCGAGGCCAGTGCTGGCAGCAGCACCGTCCGGTTGGTTGAAATGACCAGGGGTGCCAGTCGCGCGAGCGGCACCAGAACGGGCGTGGGTTGAGCTCCGGCAACCGCGGAGGCAGGAGGCTCCCCCTGCCGCCGAAGCGGAACCGGCACGATCTCCAACTCGCTCTCAAAGGCAAAAGCGGTCGCCGACACATCGAGAACCGCCGGGCAAGCGGCCAGCAGGCTGTCGGGGGAACGTACATTGAGCCGGCCCGTCAGGTAATCCATCAAGCGCCACATCAGCACCGGGAAAGCGCGGGTACGGGCGACATTCCCCGCCTCAAGCTCAAGCCCGAAGGCCAGCAGAACGGCCCGCCCCTGCCCGACGCGGCGCTCGACAGCCAGGGGCGTACCATCCTCAGCCTGAAAGAGCACTGAGGACTCGGGGGGAAGCGTCTCCAGTTCGCGGGCTTGCGAGAACCGCAGGACGGAAAGATCCCCCTGCAGCCGGTCACGGAAGGGAGCCAGCAGCGGATGCTGGCCGGCCGCGGGCTCGAGCCCGAGCGGCGTCTTGAACGTGCGGACATTTCCGATGAGGGCGGGCGAGAGTGCCCCTCGCTCACCGCTGGCGCTTGCCAGGGCACGATTGAACCGAACCGGGTTGCATTCTGCCGGACAGAAAAATAGAAGCGATTTACCGGAGCGGACAAAGGCATCAAGATCGGTCAGTGCATTGGCGGGCAGGTCGCTCACGCCATAGAGGACGATCACATCATACTTGCTCAGCGGCTGGAGCCCCATCGCCTCGGGCGTGCAAAGGGTCGACTCGATCCCGGTGCTGTAGGCAAGCCCGAGTTCGCGTCCCGGATTGAGAACCAGGCGCAGGAAGGTCGCCCCGTCGATCCGAGCCGCCCCGTCCTCTTCATGGGAAACACCGGCATCGGCCCCACCCCCGAGACGTCCAAGCGCGGAAGCCGACGAGGAAACGCCCTTGTCCGAGGGGCGCACGAGCAGGACACGGCAGGAGTCGGCCACATTGACCGGCACGAGGCGCAGATCATCCAGCGGATAGGCATCCGAATCCTGAAGTTGGATTTCCCCAAAAGTCCGTTGCGCCCGGTTCATCGGCGCCGTGAGGTCAACCACGGCCTCGGCAGCCGGTGATAGCAGGAGGGAACGTGTGGTAGCCAGGAAACGCCCCCCAACAGCCAGACGCAAGGTCGTGGATTTCTCGGCGGAACCACTGTTGACCACACGCGCCAGGATATGCACGTCATCACCGACGCGCACATCTCCACCCCGCGTCACCGCTTCCACGATTCCGATGTTCTCGCCAACCCCACCGGCGAGATCCACAAACACAAGGTCAAGAGCGGACCCGAGATCACGGCGCGCCTGCCCGATCCGGCGCAGGTCATCCTGCTGGCGGGTGGTAAAGGCGGAGGCGCGGAGATCGGTAAGGACCACGATCTGGGAACGCACCTCGCGACGTCCGCGGACCATATCGCACGCATCGGCCACGGCGCGAAGAAGGCCGGGCCCGGTCCCGTCTCCAGCCTTGATCGAGGCGAGCGCCGCCAGGGCTGGACTACTCTCGGGCTGAAGTGGAGCGAGGACCCGGTTCTCATCGCCAGCCACAATCAGCGCGCAGCGGCTGTGAGGCGCCAGTTCGCCCAGGAGCGAGGCCGCCCGCTCCCGTGCCACATCAATCAGGGGGGCACGGCCGCCCTTCGCATTTTTCCCTTCCGTCCGCATGCTGGCGGAAGCATCCACCACGACCACCAGATTACGGGGGGCGGGCCGCGAGACTCCACACGAGGTGAAGAACCGGGCCATCGCCAGGCAGAGGAGCGCCAGGATCAGAAGCCGGAGGAACAGTTGCAAGGGGTCAACGAGCCGCCAGGAAAAGACATTGTAGCGCCGCTCGGTACGGAGCAACCGGATACTGGGAAATGACTGGATCGGGAACCGGTGCCGGGCAATGAGGTGAAGGGCCACAGGAACCGACAGGCCGAGCAGACCCAGGAGCATGGCTGGAAAAAGAAAACTCATCCGCGGCGCCTCCGGTAGAGAAGATAATCACGCAACGCCAACTCGATCGGCAGACCTGTATGAATGAACCGGTAGTCAGCCCCGCCGGCAAGACTGCCCTCGCGAATAGCCTCCCGGAAAACACTGAACCGCTGTTTGTATTCCTGACGTTGACGAAGCGGATCGCACATCAGCTCCCGCCCGGTCTCGGCATCGCGAAAGCTGGTCAGCATTTGAAAGGGAAAGTCCACCTCGTCCTGATCCACCAGATGAAAAACAACCAACTCATGACCCCGGGCCGCCAACCGCTTGATGCCGTCCACCACCCGCTCCTCATCGCCGTGGCCATCCGTGATCAGCACGAGCAGGCTGCGACGGGGAAGGCGCAGGGCCATCTTCTGCAACGCGTTCGGAAGATCTGTTTCGCCGGCGGCCTGGAGTTGATTGAGACTCGCCAGCAGCGTAAAGAGATGACGCTGCCCCTGACGCGCAGGGACAAAGGTACGGATATCGGTATCGAAGGTCACCAGACCCGCCGAGTCCTGCTGCTTGCTGGAAAGATAGGCGAGCGAGGCGGCGAGGTAACACCCGTACTCCAACTTGGAAAGCCGGTTTTTGTCGGTGGGCTGGCAGCCCATGGAGCCGCTCACATCCAGGAGCGGAATCACGTTCATGTTCGATTCCATCTCGAAACGCTTGACGTAATAGCGCTCGGTGCGGGCCAGCAGTTTCCAGTCAAGCGTCCGGGGCTCGTCCCCCGGGGAATATTCCCGGTAGGCTTTGAACTCCACGCTATATCCATAGAACGGACAACGGTGTCGCGACGCGTACATCCCTTCCACCAGCAGCCGGGCCGAGAGCTCGAGGGAGCTGATCGACCGGAGGATCTTGGAATCCAGGAAGCGCATCGGAGCTGTGACCGGGACTGGCATCAGACTTTCTCAGGGACTGCCTCCAGCAGCGCATCGATCACGGCATCACTGCTGACCCCGTCGGCCACCGCGGCAAAATTGGTGACCAGGCGGTGACGAAGAACCGAATGGATGACAAAACGGACATCCTCGGCCGTCGCCTGAAAGCTCCCCCGCAACAGGGCATGGCTCTTGGCACCCAGGCTCAAATACTGTCCGGCGCGCGGACCGGCACCCCAATCAATGTACTTCTTGATTTTTTCAGGGGCCCCGGGCTTGCGAATATGGGTCGCCGTGACCAGCCGGACAATATAGTCGAGCACATGGTCGCTGATCGGGATCTGACGCACCACCTTGCGCATGGCGAGCACTTCCTCGCCAGTGAGGACCGGCTGCGGAGTTTCAAACCCGGAGGCGGTGGTGGCTTTAATGATCTGCTTGAGCTCCTGGTCGGTCGGGTAGTCAACCCAGAGATTGAACATGAACCGGTCGAGCTGCGCCTCCGGCAACGGATAGGTGCCTTCCTGCTCGATCGGGTTCTGGGTGGCCATCACCATAAACGGTTCCTCAAGCGCATACGTCTTGCGCCCGGCGGTCACATGTTTTTCCTGCATCGCTTCAAGCAACGCCGCCTGGGTTTTCGGTGGAGTCCGGTTGATCTCATCGGCCAGCAGCAGGTTGGTGAAAACCGGTCCCTGTACAAACACGAATTGTTTGCGACCCGTGGCATGATCCTCCTCAAGCACATCGGTACCCGTAATATCGGCGGGCATCATGTCGGGGGTGAATTGGATGCGCTTGTAGGAAACCGAGAGGGCCTTGGCGAGAGTACTGACGAGGAGCGTCTTGGCGAGCCCGGGAACCCCAACCAGCAGGACGTGCCCGCCCGCGAAAAGCGCCACAAGAACCCGGTCAATGAGATCCTCCTGACCGACAATTACCTTGCGGAGCTCGCGCAGAACCTTTTCCCTGGTCAAGCCCGCGAGTTCAACCATTTTGACATCGGCATCGGATACAGCAGGCTGTGTCATAGCGTAAAATCCTCTCGTTTCTGGGCAACTACTCAGGCCGACCAACAATTGATCAACCCTGTCCGTTCATTGACAGCATTATTTATGCCAAGTCTAAAACGTGCACTTTACGAGGGTTCAGATGCCTCAACTGCCTATTGCTATACGCATCGCAGAAAAATGGCCGCATTCTACAGTATGCATATCAGGAGCCATCCCGCTCACATTACAACTGGTTTGTGAAGTGTGAAAACCCTGTTGCCCTCTCTCCCTTACTCCCGGCATTTCTTGGCTCTGGGGCCGATACTAACGGGATAATCCCCGGTCATGGGCTTGCCGACCGCCGCTTCATGGGGATCGAGATGCTCGTGCCAGACCCGGATGTCACCCGGCGCGAAGGCGGAACACGGCGCAGCCGGATGGGTACGGGCAGGGTTAGCCTATCGACCTCCACCGAGTTGTCCTTTGTTGAGGATTTCATCCCTATGCCTATGGTCTTTTCATTTTAACAAGCCTAACGTGATATTCCGTTCGCACGCATGGCAGATTCAACGGTATTATAGAGCAACATCGTAATCGTCATGGGCCCGACACCGCCGGGCACGGGAGTGATCATACTGGCCTTGGCCATACACCCCTCAAAGTCAGCATCCCCCACTAACCGGAATCCGGCTTTCCTGGAGGGATCCTCAACCCGATTAACCCCGACATCAATGACCACGGCTCCCTCGCGGATCATGTCCGCCGTGACCGTATTGGGGCGCCCCGCCGCGGCAATAACGATATCCGCCTGACTGGTAAAACGAGCCATGTCCCTGGTCTTCGTATGACACACCGTTACTGTAGCATTACCCATCTTGCCCTTCGCCATCAGCAGATTAGCCAGCGGTTTGCCAACGATATTGCTGCGCCCGACAATCACCACATGCGCGCCTTCAATCTTCACCCCACTGCGAAGCAGCATTTGCAGCACCCCATGAGGAGTACAGGGGAGAAACGCTTTTTCACCCACCACCATCCGCCCAACATTCACAGGATGGAACCCATCCACATCTTTTTCGGGATCGATGGTGAGCAATACTTCACTTTCATTCAAATGCCCGGGTAAAGGTAACTGCACCAGTATCCCATTGATTTTTGGATCCGCATTCATCTTCCGGATCAAAGCCAGCAATTCCGCCTGAGAGGCATCGACCGGGAGGCGGTTATCATCGGAAAATATTCCGATCTCATGGCATGCCTTCTCCTTCGCCGTCACATAAGACCGGGACGCCGGATCATCCCCGACCAGAATCACGCCCAGTCCCGGCACAATCGCCTTCTCTTTCAACTTCGCAATTTCAACAGCCAGTTCCTCGCGGATCTGTCGGGCAATCTCTTTTCCATCAATGATTTTTGCGGCCATAATGTCCTTTGAAATTAAAACAGACCTTTTACACGACCCGTATCCACATCAATATCGATATTGTTAAACGCTGGCTCCGAAGCTGTGCCGGGCATCAGTTTGATTTCACCTGACACCGGCACCACAAAACCGGCACCGCGGTAGACCAGCATATCCCGGATCGGCAGCGTCCACCCTTTCGGGCGCCCCTTGAGCGAGGGATCATGCGAGAGACTGAGATGCGTCTTCACCATACAGGTCCCCATTGCGGCAGTTGCAGGATCGGCCTCAAACTTAATGGCTTTCTCCAGCGCCACATCGCTATAGGAAACTCCATCCGCGCCGTACACTTCCTTGGCAATCAGTTCGATCCGCTGACGTAACGGGGTCTTGAGATCGTAAAGGAATTTGAAGTCATTTTTCTCGTTAGCCGCAGCGATCACAACTTCAGCCAGCTCACGGGCGCCTTCGCCCCCTTTGAGCCAATGCTCGGAGAGCGCTACATACGCCCCATGCTGCTGGGCGACCTTCCGCACCAACGCCACTTCAGCCGCGGTATCCGTATAGAAACTGTTGATGCAGACCACGGGCCGCACACCGGACTTTTTAACGATTTCGATATGGGCAACCAGATTTTCACAGCCCTTCTCAAGCAGCCCGAGATTCTCGCGGGTATAGGCTTCGTCCAGCTTGGCGCCTGGCTTAACTTCCGGCCCGCCCCCATGCATCTTCAGCGCGCGGATCGTGGCCACCACAACCACTGCACTGGGCTTCAAGCCGGAGAACCGGCATTTCAGATTCCAGAATTTCTCAAACCCGATATCAGCCGCAAAACCGCTCTCCGTCACATGATACTCGGCCAGTCTGGTCCCGATTTCATCCGCAATGATGGAGCTCTGCCCGATAGCGATGTTCGCAAACGGACCGGCATGCACAAAAACCGGTTGACCTTCCACCGTCTGAACCAGCGTGGGATGGATGGCCTCCACCATCCAGGCCGCCATGGCTCCATCCACCTTAAGGTCGGCCGTGGTGATTTCATTGCCATCCCGATCACACGCCAACACCATCTTGCCGAGTCGTTGCCGTAAATCCTTGAGATCTTTGGACATCGCCAGAATAGCCATGACCTCACTGCCCACGGAAATCTGAAAGCCTGAGTCCATCTCGAAGCCATCCATTTTCCCGCCGCGTCCAATCGTGATATTGCGCAGACTCTGGGCACAGAAATCCATACACCACTTCACGCTTACCCGCGCAGGATCCACGTTCAGACGCCGGATCCCGGTTTTAGCCAGGCGGGCATCATCATAGTTTTTCTCATGCTGCATGCGGGACGTTAACGCCACCATGGCCAGGTTATGGGCATTTGTAACGGAGTCGATATCTCCCGTCATACGAATAGAGAATGGTGCCAGGGGAATACATTGGGCAAGCCCGCCCCCGGCGGCCGATCCCTTGATGTTGAAAGTCGGTCCGCCGCTGGGTTGCCGGATCGCACCCGTCACGGTTTTACCCAGAACGGACAATCCCTCAATCAGCCCGATCGTGGTCGTGGTCTTCCCCTCACCGAGCGGGGTGGGGGTGATAGCCGTGACATCGATATACTTTCCGATAGGCCGGGAGCCAATACGGTCCATGACCGCACGCTGGTCAATTTTCGCCAGCTGCCGGCCCATCATGATAACTTCACTTTCGTGAAGTCCCAGTTCCTCAGCCAACTGCAGCACCGGCTTCATGGTCATTTCAGCCGCTTCAGCAATCTGCCAGTCCTTCATTTTCGTCGGATCCAAGATCGGTCGTGTCATACTAGTATCCCTTTCCTCTGTAGCCGTGCCTGATAAGGCATATCATGATCTGATTACTCTACCAATTTACCCTCGCGATGGGCCATAATGAATTCCACACCAAACATATCCTCGCCCGTCAGCAGCGCCCTGGCAAGTTTGAAGGACTCCGAGGTCGTATCAACTGAGGCCAGTATTTTCGCGTTCATTTGGAGCGGATCCACGATACCACTGTCGCCCCCTGCCTCCACGACCATCCAGGTAAATGCCTGATTGATAAGTTTACGTGCTGGCATCC
This sequence comes from bacterium, assembly GCA_037143175.1. NCBI lineage: Bacteria > bacterium. The sequence goes on along the minus strand of JBAWZF010000004.1, from coordinate 92,662 downwards.
CGAAAGAGACGTTGCTCAAGCCTCCCGAAATATGAATTTCAGGGCCATAGGCCTTACGAATCGAAACTACGGCCTCCAGGAATGACTGGGCATTGTTCGAATCCGTCGCCACCGGGAACACCAGCGGATCGACATACACATCCCCGCCACAGATCCCCGCCTTGTTGAGCAGCGGCATCAGACGGTTGAGGTTGACTAGACGTTGTTCCGTGTTGCTTGGAAGATCCGTCTCACCGGCCGCAGAAGCAATCACAACTGCCTTGAATTCGGCCGCTACGGAAATGGACTCCTGCCTTTCGAGCGAAACAGAATTCACCATGGGGTGCCCCCGCAGGGGATCACAGGCCTCCAAGCCCGCACGCAGAATGGCAGGATTCGAGGAATCAATACTCAGGGGGATCGCGGCTGTTGCCTGCACCACGCCCGCCACCCACTGAATGGCCCGGATCCGCTCGGAGACATCTGTGCTGAACTCATCCACATTCACATCGAGGAAAGCTGCATCAGCCTGCTCCTGCCGCCGGGCCAAATACCGGAGATAATCCACTGCCGCAGCCTTACCGGCCGCATCACCATATAACCCTTGCCAGACAGCCACGGCACAATGCTTTATTTTGCCAGCCTCCCAGTCAGCCGTCTTTAGAAAATGACCGGGAATCGGCAACGTCCGACTGTCCGCCTTGCCTCCGTAGACAACTGCAAAACTGCCGTCTTCCACTTGCCTCACAAAAGTCCCACCCACCTTATATATACGGGTGCAATGGATATTCTCACCTACCACGATAAACTTTTTCATATACTGCTCCTATACGGTTCTACCGGAATGCTTTCACTATCTCAATTAGGTATAATGTCAGGCTTGTATAAACATGCCTTATTTTTGGATAATCAGGCTTCTTGAAAAAGAAAGATCTAGAAGCTAAAGATTATTTTACTGGAGGGCGAACCTTGCGTGAGACGCGTGAGCAGTGTGTAGCCCGTTCATAACTGTCCGACGTCTTCTGCGCAAACCCCTTCAACCTCATGTACTGCAAGAACTACTCTCGTACCACACTCATCGACTGACTCCTTAGTTCGGTCAGCACGGACTAGTCGGTCAGATCTTGGCAGCCTCGCCCAGTAAACGATTGACTTCTTTGGATATTATATCCAGTTTCGTCGTTTTAGGAAGGTAGCTGGTTACTCGCTTACCCCTGATTTCCTCAATCACCTCATTATCAAATATCAGCCCCGTCAACAGCAGGATCGGCATAGACGGCATGGTTTTCCAGATCTCTTCCGCCAGTGTTAAGCCATCCGTGTCCTCCAGCTGTTGATCCATGATAATCAAGTCCGGGGGATCAGATTGTAAAATGCGCCGTGCGGCATCAGCCGTACTGGCAATGGAAACCCTAAACCCCTTCATCGAAAGAACCGTTTGAAGGATAGTCGAGATTCTAGGTTCATCGTCAATGCTGAGAATATGTTTTTGCATAGGTACCCCGCAAATTTGTGATTTATACCCCAGGGGTGAAGTCAGTGTCCTTTTGCTCTTCCTGGCACAGACGCACCGTCATTACACCTCCGACTACTTTGTTCTGATCTCGAAGAGGAACCATATTGAAACGTATGGGAATGACGGCCCCATTCTTACACAACACGCTTCCCGGCCTTCCCTGAATTTCTCGCCCCTCTTTCACCGCCTGAACAAACTTTAGCTTTGTGGGGGCCTCGCCGGCAGGCAACTCAGGTATGTCGAGAATCTTAGCCATGGGGTTAAGCAGGATTTCCGGCAAATCGTAACCGGTGGTATGCACTACCGCCGGGTTGACCCGAATGATATTGAGCGCTTTACTGATGACGAAAATGTGATCATCAATCAGGTTGATGATCAAGTCACTGTAGCGCAACTGATGAGCCAGGGACTGCTCCGACCACTGCCGCTCCAGATTTTCAGCCTTCAAGCTTTCATTCGACCTGACCAGTTCCGCGGTACGCTCCAAGACCTTTTGTTCCAGGATCGCATTGGCATGCTCGAGCGCTGACGCCGCCTTGCGTCGGGCATCAATATCGTCACGAATCATCCATCCCAGAAAAACCAGCAGGAGAAAATTCAATCCCAACCCCGCCCACACCGTCCATCGTGTGGCTTGCGCCTGAAGGTACGAGGCCTTATCCCGCTGACGCAACAGTTCCTGCTGTTCCTCAGTGAGCTTTTGCGCAGCCCGCTGAATCTCCGCTAACAAGATGCTCCCGGAGTCGGCCTGCAGTTTCTCCAGCGCGGCCTCCTTGCCGCGCAGTTCCAAGGCCTGAACTAATTCGCGGGAAAGGACCATGCGTTTACCCACAAGCTCCTCGATCAATTGAATCCGCTCCCTTGACTCCGGTTCCTGGCGGGTCAGGGCCTTGGCTACCTCCAGATGTCCCACCATTTCATTATAATGGATCCGATACGCAGCCTGGTCCAGTTTGTCCGCTGTAAGGAGATAACTTCTCAGACTTGCCTCTCCCGCATGCAGGGAGGACACAATGGCATCCGTCTCGAGCATGACCGCATGGGTATGATTGACCCAGTCACTTGTGGCCATGGATCGTCTAATGGTGGTGACGGCGACAACCGCCACGACCATCAGGACTACCAGCATGACTCCAAATACCACGAACACCACCTTGATAATATTATTGTTCATAATGATGGAGCCTTAGAAGTTAACGACTATGCTTGAAGTGGGTGTGCTCGCCAGCGGCGGATCCAAAATTGGCGAGTCGGTTTTAACCACGGTCGACCCGAGTTGCCTTACCCCATTGTTCAAAACAAACTCTGATGCCGAAGTCCAATTCATGCTTACATAACCACTATAATTATCGGCGATTTCGCGAATTGTTTCTCCCGAATAATTTAAAGCTAGAATGTAACGATCGTCGCTGCAATCAATGTAGGCTTTGTCTTCAGTCGCATAACAGACATCGTGAAGCGTTTCTCCCGGAAGCCGCATGACAATCAGCCTCGTCTGGTAGCCCTTGCTTCTCAATACCTTATCGGCAAGAACAGCATAGTTGTAGGGCATTACCACCCGGAAGAATTGACTCGGATAAGATGTGGCGACGGACAAAGCGAACCACTCGATAGCCGGGATGAAAGCGGCCTCCAAGGCGTTCTGAGGCACCGCCGGCAGCGTGCCATCAATTGAGGGGACGACATTCGTAAGGGTCATGTTTTCAAGGAGTTCCCACGCCAGGGAATTGCTGAGGTTGGTGGTGGTTTGCACCAATACGTCTGCCCCGACCGTCCCCCAGATTCCCATCCTCAATCCCCCATTCTCCATCGTGATGGAAACAACAGGCGGGATCCCACCTCTACTGGCCTCCGTGATATTGGGGGGCAAGGATGGAGACGTCCACGACAACTCCCCATTAAGAATACTTTCGTTACCATTACTGGTGTAGGAAGAAATCGTGAAGAAAAAAGTCTTTCCCTGTGCTAGGTTCGCGATAGCTGCTGTTGTAGCAAGGCCGACATCCACTGTAGTTGAATAGGTATGCGAGGTTTGCCCATAATAAATCCGGTAACCGGCCAAGTCATTCAAGGGACTCCCATCCATGTAGTTGACCGGAGGATCCCACGCAAACGCCGCATCAGCTGCTTCCAGACTTGAAAGGCCGCATCCGCCCAAAAAGCAACCGACCCAAAGTATCCTGAAAGTCATTGCGCTCATTGGCTACCCTCGACTCATTATGGTATCTTTCTGAAATTCCCTGGCTTGTTCGGCAGACTTGTCCCACTTGACTTTTCCTGCGAATAGGCAGAAACAAAACCATTCACATTGCTCGCATTAATGGCAAAATACCACGGCCCACTATTGGTCGGGATAGTGATGGCTGCCGAAGTCAGGTTGGCTGCTAAATTGGTGAAACTGGTGTATACCCCTGAGATTTTTCCATAGCCTATGGTATATCCCGCCAGGGTCGCACCCGTGGTACTTATCAAACTACCATCCGTGTTGACGGTAGGCGTACTCCAACTCATCGACATTTTCCCCGTCTTAAATGCATAGGACAAGGAACTTAGAACGGGCGGAAGAGACACCCACCCATCAAATATCAATTCCGTGGAAAACACACTTTCATTACCGCTGGTATCGTAAACCGTCACCGCAAAATACGTTCGGTTCGATACGACAGGGATGGATGTGGTCAATACCATCCCCACATCTTGTGTCATCGTATAAATGCCAGAGTTTTGTCCCCAGTAGAGACGGTATCCCTGCACAGGACAGATCGTGCCATCGGTGTAATTGGTGCTGCTATCCCAAACCAGACTCGCAGCGAATAATGAAGTACAACCTGCGAGAATAAATAAACCACTGATGATGAGTTGTTTTTTCATAAACCCTCCTTTGTTGCCTACTACCCAATTTTTCTCCCATGTTGAGAAAATGATATGAGGGGGTTCGTCTGGCTTCTATGGGGTATAACCCTACCAGGAATGAAGGATGGTTCTTGATGAAGATGCAAACCACAAAACGTCATCACCGCTTGACGAAAGCCGCATCATTCGTCATCATGCCGACCTTCATGACTTCAAAGCGGGCAGTTAGCTCAATTGGTTAGAGCGTCTGGTTTACACCCAGAAGGTTACAGGTTCGAGTCCTGTACCGCCCACCATCCTTCGCACTGCGCCGTACGGCTTGAGCTACGGATGGTCTCCGACCGGAAAAAATCAGGAACCCCTCAACAAGCGTTCCTGAGAATTCTCAAGGTTCCGGCACCAGTGGCCGACCACGAGAAGCTTTTGGCAAAATCGCGGCCTTTCAGAATTCGTGCCTGCCGTTCCGTATCAGACCAGTCCAATACCGTCTGGATTGCTGCCGACAAAGCCTTGGGATCGTCGGGGTTAAAATACTGAACAACATCCCCCCCCACCTCCGGGATCGATGCGCACCGCGTCGTTACCACTGGAGTCCCCGCCATCAAACCCTCCAGTACCGGTAAACCAAACCCTTCGTATAGCGACGGAAACACAAAGACATCACAGCCTTGGTAAAGCGCCACCAACTCAAGCTCAGAAAGCTTTTTCAATCGGATAACACGACGAGGATCACTGATCGCATCCAGCGCTTTGGCCACCTCCGGCTCCCCCAGCCGCGCATTTCCGACAATGACGAGATTGTGTGGGATGGAATCCATTAATTGACCGAAGGCTCTCACCAACGCCTGAACATTCTTATGAGGATAAGTAGCGGCCACACAAAGAAGATACGGCAAGGCAGGAGGAATCAGACGATCCACCAATCGCCCACGTTCCATCTTCGGCAAGGGCACAGCAAAGACTGGGCTGGCCGCCTCATAGACCGTATCAATCTTGTCGGTATTAACGGAGGTATACTTGACTATCTCGCCCTGCGAAAATCGCGATACGGCAATAACCCGATTACAGCGCCATGCCGCCGCTTTGACAAGAATGTCTGTTGCGAAACGGGACAGAAACGTCAGATCCTGAGGGAAAGCCTTATATTGCATGTCATGGATCGACACCACCTGAGGGCATGACATCAATACTGGTGCAGTATAGCCTGGCGACCAAAGCACATCTATCCCGCACCTCCTGACCTTCCATGGCAATTCAAACTGTTCTCGTAGAATGCGAAAAGTCCGATTCATGGCGTGGAATTTCAATTGCACAAAGGAGACATGTCGAAATGCGGCCAAATCGGCTTTCAAAACATGATGATTCTCAAAATTGGTAAATACCACCAACCGGTCACCCGCACACTGCTCCGCCATTGCCAACAGTGTTTTACGAAGATAGGTCTCTGTCCCTCCCACTTCACCGGGGATATAAAACAGCGTGTTCACGCCAATGATTAAAGGCTGCATTTTCATAAGTTCAGGATTAAGAAACCAGAATACAGAATGCATACCATCGGTCAAGCATCTCGAAAAGACCTAGGTATACAACACCTCTACAGGAGCTTCCCTATGAATCTCAAGAAGAGGAATGCGCCAATATAAATCAAACGACGACCTGCTTGACCGCAAAATATTTTTAATTATATCATAACTGAATGTTTCACAAGAAAAGCAATATCGATTCCGCAAAATACCTCCAACGCCGTACGGAATTAAAAATCGCCATGCAACACCTCGATCTGGCGGCACGAGGTGCAAACGATCGGGCGCGACTAAAAGCGGCCACAATGGCGATTGCCTCTATCATTGGAATTGCCTCTATCAGCGATAAAAACATAAAACTAAGAGATTCATGGATCCGCTTCGCGGAAACAGGAATTAATGCCTCCGCAGAAACATCTGTACTCAGAAAAGCTTTCACCATCGCATCCACATTCATGATGCATTCAACTTCAAACATCAACGAGCAAGGGAGCGTGGTTCCGCTGAATGTCTCTGAACTTCTGCAAGCCATTGAGCTCTTGATTCACTCTGCTTATGACCAAAATGAGCGGAACAAACCACTCCCCCTCCGTCGGGCCATTCGGCGCACGTATATGATCGGAATTGCGGCTGCAGCAGGGCTAGCGGGGCTTGTATACGGTGTTTGGATGATTTACTCGTGGGTGTCTCCCGAAGGAGTGGTGATTACCTATTTTAACGGAACCAGTTTCGATCACTCTGCTGCACGCCGGGTATGCCACCAACTCAGCCTTGATTACGGCACTGACAGACCCGCCTGGGGCGTACGACGAAATGGCTGGTCAGCACGATGGGAAGGATCTCTTGTCGCGCCAACTGAAGATGAGTATGAGTTCTATATCCAAAGCATGGACGGGGCACGACTGTTCATTGACAATCAATGTTTGATAGATAATTGGCATGAACAGGAATGGCAAGCCAGTGGTCGCCATGCCAACATACGACTGAACAAGGGATCTCACCGATTCATGCTTGAACACTACAACGCGACAGGACCTTCAGCGATTCGAGTCCGATGGATGGGCGGGGGCCTTCCTGCCAATAGCATCATTGAAACACCTTATCTGAGGAAGAAATGAATATCCAACAAACCCCTTTAGTGACAATCGTTGTTCCGGCCTATAATGAGGCGTCTAATCTTGCCCCCTTGGCACGACGCTTAACGGCGTGCATGCCTGGAAATCTAGCATGGGAACTATTGATTATTAATGATGGTAGTTCAGATGGAACGAACGATGAAGTCGACCGTCTTGCCCGAGAAGGGTTTCCCGTTTATGGACTTTCACTTTCTCGAAATTTCGGACATCAAAAAGCACTCCGAGCTGGCCTCGACCAAGCCGAAGGCGATTGCGTAGTCATTATGGATGCGGACCTGCAGCACCCCCCCGAACTCGTGACGCAACTTCTGGAACGTTGGAGAGCAGGTTTCCAGATTGTGCACACAACCCGGGAGGATGGGATTGAGACGGGCCTTTTTAAACGAGGCACATCAGCCATATACTACTCCCTCTTTAATCTACTAACGGGTTTACATCTACCACCTGGCTCAGCCGATTTCCGATTACTAGATCGCAAGGTGGTCAATGCCTTACGAGCCATGCCGGAATCCAACCTTTTCCTCCGCGGGATGGCCCACTGGATTGGCTTCAAGTCAACCACCGTTCCTTATCAACCCGCCATACGCCACAGCGGGTCAAGCAAATATGGATTTTCCAAAATGTTCGGATTAGGCTTGCAGGGAATTATGTCGTTCAGCGTCCGCCCGCTCCGAATAGCCATGGTGCTGGGTTTTATTTTTGCCACATCTGCAGGATTCTACGGCATCTACGCCTTGTTGATCTACCTATGTACAGACCGTGCGGTACAAGGTTGGACATCCATTCTTATAAGCGTGTTGTTTTGTGGCGGCATTCAAATGATGCTCATGGGAATTTTGGGTGAATATGTTGGAAAGCTGTTTCTAGAGTCCAAACATCGACCAGATTATTGGATAGCATCATCAAACTACCGTCCGACTGAGCCCGCAACTGACTCATACAAATACCACTCGTAGTCGAAGCCATGGGTGCCAGCATCCTGCACAGTATAGGGGTATCGCCTTCCCTGAAATAACGCACTCACACGTCGGGATAGATCTAAAAGACAATACGAACCTTGGCGAGAAACTGTTTCAGAAAGGCACCAATAAGCAGGATCCAACCGCTGTCTACTAGCCAACTCCACGGGGATAGCAGAGTGAAGAGAATGCAAAACATGAAGTCCCAATTTTTCACCTCGATACAAAGGCAAAAATTGCTCGAAATAAATTTGGATCGAAGAGACTAGCTCCCTTTCTGGATCCTGCATATCCAAACAGATCGCCATCGGGCGTCCATCTCTCAAACGCTGCTCCATTTTCGACAACAACCGTAGCTCAATATTCCGAGCATTGTGCTGTACGGCAAATTGCAGCAAAAAACCATAATAATTGGCCACGACAAACCATCCCAAAAGAAAAAGGGTTAAGCCATTCAAAAATCCTTTTCTCGCAGGGCACAAAAAATAATAACGATCCAATTCAAGAAACCCTCTGGCTAAATGCCAGCCAAGCAACGGCACCAGCGGATAGAAATATCGCAGCGATGGTAACCAAGAAATCATCAAAATGGCACATAAACTGAGTGTCATGCACAATGAAAAAAACAAGCATTCTACATCAAGAGAAACACCGAATTGTCGGAACAATCCTATCATCCGCAACACCATTGCGATTAATGACGCAATAATCAATACGGCAAATATCGGAGAGGTAGCGAACTGAAAAGCGTCATAGGTCAACCAACGCAAATTCTGCATCAAAAGAGGAATCCCTATCTCAAACACGCCATAGTTGGCGGCGGCAGAGGCCACGTGAATACGCCAGATCGTATAAACCAACAATCCTACTGCCGGGATGACAGCAGCGACTAGGGTGCCTCTTCGCCTAACAATGGCTAACTCAAACAGAACAAGACAAAATATTGCCATTAGCGCAATATTGATTTCTTTTGCCATCGACAGGCCGACATAACCCACAATGAGTATGCAAGTTCGAATTACAATAGTCGCCGTCCCCTCGTCATCGGAATCTGTTAGTAGAAGCATAGTCCCCATAAAGAGCATACCTAAAGCGCAGAAGGTTTGAAGTTCCTGAGGAGCCAATCGAGCAACCGGTTGATTTGGAAAAAAACAGACGAATGCATTAAAAATCAACATCGGCATGAACACGGACGTATCCTGGACACTCCACACTACCCTGTGACAACGGATACGCACCATACGCCAAAGCGCCATGTTCCAGAATAACATTCCCGCCAACCATTCGGCCCAACGGACAAAATGATGCAAGGCCGAATGGGGACCAATGATAAGCCAAGCGATAGCATTATGAAGATCGAAAAAAGGGCGGTAACGGCCCCCTTCCGACACTCCAATAAAAGTCGCATTCATCCAAGAATAAAAACTATGGGGAACCCTTAACAAATTGACGCTGATGAAATCATTCATATCGTCAACAAGCGCAAACGGCGTATTCAGAGAATAGTAAACGGCAGGCACAAACATCAGGAGAAAGAGAGCCACCATGGCAATGGCAACCCAATGAATTCTTCGTGTAAATTCATACTCTTCAGTCTTCCGTCTCATAATGGTTTGGATGGTGCATGCGTGAGCGTATAAAGTCAAGGGAGGCATTTATGGATAGTTGATAATTCAAACAATATATCCAAATCATTCCACCCTTGCCTTGCTCATACAACAAGACAGTGTTTTTTTGTGCATCTTTTAGAATTCAAACACTGTTCCCGGTTCGGGAAGAGCGATTTGTCGTAGATATGTACGTCCCGTATTGAATATTCCCTCCTGATATTCGTTGGAAAATATTTTCAAAGTTCCACCGTTCGTAACACTGCCACCTCCGCCAAGCGTATTAATTACACCTGAAACTGCATCAACAACCGATGCCTTCAACAAGACGCCGCCTCCAGCACCCGCGCCACCTTTTCCACCACCGGCACCTCCATAACAACTTCCATTAACTGTGGCCCCTCCAGCACCTCCATTACTTTGTCCGGAAGAGGACGCGCTGCCACCGCTTCCTCCAACACCCGGAGCGCCTGCTGTCTGGCCAGCACTCCCATTTCCGGCTACACTTGCAAATCCTTTAGCAAGCACAAAGCCTCTTATCATAATCATATTGGATGCAACCAACATTACAGATCCCCCGCCCCTGTTACCAGCGCCACCGCCACCACCACCCGATGTGGGACTATCATAGTATGCTTTCCATCCGGCACCGCCACCACCGCCGCCACCACCACCAGACCCCATTAATAAAGATTCATTTGTAGTTGAGTCGCCCTGCCCACCAACACTCGCATACCCCCCAGGACTACCCACACCACCGCCACCAGCGAATCTTGAAGACATATTCCCATCATGGGAGTCATATCCACCAAACCCGGCAATTCCGTTACTACCGCCAAAAACGCCACTACCGATACCACCATTTACGCCTGGTTTCCCGTTTTCTAATCCTCCCCCACTCATACCAGATGACCCACTCCCCCCACTTCCACCATTTCCTCCCAGGTATCCGGCGCCGCTGGCATCCAGTGTGCCTAATATTGTGATGTTCGATGCGGATATTTCAACCCAACCGTATTTGCTGCCATCATAGGGTTTAACATAAACCGTCGTTCCTGTAGCGATCATCACTGTCCCGATATTGAAGTGATTGCTGGCAATATATGTTCCATTGGTAATCACCCAACTGCTTCCTCCATGATCTCCGCCAGTCAAATCCGTCCAAGCGAAAACCCGCACACACGTAAACAATACTGACAGACCTATTCCTAATTCGATTTTTATTCTCATTCTTTTCTCCATTTTTTGACTCATAGCTGCACTCTCATATTTTTCTTATTTTCGTAAATACCCTGCGTAATATTGAACCCCATGATGATTACCATTAGGTTCTTTTATATTCTGTGGCGACTGCACGATTTTCCAGGCGTCATCTCCCCCCAGAAACGATAAATCACTAAAAACTTTTGATGGAGCGGGCACAAAGTTCGAAAGAGGAACCCCATCCACGCCGCTAGCCGAGCGGTTCCAATAATTGTCAGCGCTCTTTAGTCCCAAGTAGTTTTTGCTGATATACGTTTCCGAGCCAATTCCTTGATACTGGATACGATTCCTGATCCCCGGATCATCAACCAAGTCCAAGGCGCGGCGGAATGTCATTGAGCCCTGACTATGCGCGGTCACATCAATTGTAGCCACTCCTGTAGCCGCAACGCTTCTCAGCGTATTTGCCCCTCGTATCGCAGTGATATCAATTAAGCCAAACTCATTGCCAAGTGATTGAATGGCATCCCCAAGAATCATCCAGCCATGCGTACTATTGGCCACTTGCGTAACAGTCCCTGCTCCCTTGATACTACTTGTAGTTCTTTTCATGTTTTCCGCGTCGACCTGCGTATTGGCCATGCCATTAAAGTTCACCGCTCTTACTCCATCCAAAGAATCGCCCGAATCCGACCACTTGCTTTCCAGAAAATCACCCGACAAAAAGCTAATGGGGAGTCCCCCTGCCACCAGTGCCGCATCAGCCACACCATCCACTAACTGGAATCCAACGAAACTCCGCGAGAAGGGATTAATCACTTGTGAACGCACCTTCCAGGTATCGGCCATGATCGTTTTGCAAATGGCCATCAGGGAACGCGACGGGGCCACGGCCATTTCCTCCAAATGGTTGACCACCGTTGCGGCGCTTCCCCGTAGCACCCGCTTACTGAACTTTTCCTTCACGAACTCACTTTCCGTAGCTTTCACTACGGGAGGTCGATCCTCCCATTTTTCAGGTTGAGCAACTGAACGCGTCTCACTCGGCAAAGCCTCAACCAGCACTGCTGAGATACGGCTCGCCACTGGAGCGATCACGGAGGCCATTGCATAGTCGATCAAAGCATCTCTCGACATGGCACCATCCCCGAATGCTTCCACCATATTCCCGCCATACACTGCGGCTCTGAGCGAACCCTGTACCCCCCCGGATATGGGCGAGTGCAAATAACCCAAGTTCGATACATTGCCCGCATGCATATAGTCACCAAAACTAGCAGGACTCTGCCCCTCAACCGGAGCAGCCATGAAGGTCCCCATCATCCCGCCCGCTGCAAAACTGATGGCCGTATCACGGAACACATTTTTAAATCCACCTCCATCGATCGCTGCTCGCGCACCGGAGGAGACGAAAGTGCTGGTGCCGGACTGGGTTGCCAACTGCATCGGCACATCCCAACCTGTTTTTGCCATCCCATATCCGGCTCCATAACCCGCTACAGAAGCCGCAGAACTTATGGCCCATGACTGGGCAAAATCACCTATATTCCCATGCGATATCATGGTGGTGGCAGCAGAGGAAACCCCTTGAATCACCACCGCACCCGCGACATAGGCACCAAACGAGGCTGTCGTCGCTGTCGTCACGGTCACTCCCACCGTTCCCAGCATTGCAGCACCCAGCGCCCCTCCTGCCCCACAAGTGACCACCGTGGCCACAATCGCCACCGCCGCCATCGTGTATTGCTGTTGAGTTGCTTTTCGCTTATTGCGTAACTGCGTTTCTTTAGCCGACGTTTTCGCAAAATACTGATCCACGTTGGCAGTACCCATGCGACTCATTTCCCCGCGCATGACGTCATTGATCTGCCCCCCCCGTAAATAGTAATCCAGCCACCATTCCCGTCGGGTATCATTAGGCCCGACCGTGGCACCTAACCGGGGAATAGAGTTCACACCGCTCATCAACATCCGGGTCGCCTCTTGCTCGTTCATCCCTAGATGACGGTACTTGCTAACCATATCGCGCACCTCGCGCGGGTGCTCATTCTGGTATCGAGTTAAGGCTCGGGCAGCCCACTCCTCCGCAGCACGCTGCTGCCGCAGTCGTTCTTCTTCTGCCTGGCGCAAGGCTTCCTCATACGCCCGACGTTGTCGTTCGATCTCGCGAAGCTGACCATATTGCGACACAAGCCATTCCCCAACTCGACTGTCGAGCGCCCCGTGATTCCAGCGATATAATCCATAGGGATCGGAAAACAAAAGTGGATTATTCCCGGCATAGGCATAGAGATTCATGCCATCAGCATACCCCGCCGGATCCTGTTGCAGAAAACGCCCCAATTCGGCTGAGTAAGCCCGGTTCCGGTAATGCATCAGTCCGGATTCCTGATCCCACTGCCGTGCGGCAAATGTCCAGATATTACCCAGCCCACTTTGAATCAGCGGATTCCCGTTGCCATCCAATACCTGCATCTGACCGAATAACGAATAGCGGAATTGCTCCACCGGATGTCCGGATGCATCTGTGAGAACCGCAATATTGGCACGCCAGTCCCTCAAATAGTAATAGGGTATTCCCTCACGCAGGAATACCACCGGGGTATCGATTGTATCGGCGAATACATAACTGCGCCCCCATGCCCCATTCACCGCCTCATCAATCAGCGCTTCGCCATCATAGTAATAAGCAATATGCCCGCCAGCGATATCCTTACTCACGCGGCGATTCAACGCATCATAGGAATAATACGCCAACACCACTCCATTGGATCGCAGCTCCACCAGTCGGCCCCTATAGTCGTAGACATACCCGGCATTACCCCGCGCCACGAGACTCCCATTCGCATCATAATGGAGTGCCTCCTCACCCACGCGGGTATACTGATTCCCGGCATTGATCGCCCGACTTACCCGGCCTTGCACCGGATTTGAACTACTAAGCCAATTCCCCATCAGATCATAGTCAAAGGATTCACGAAGCAGGTTATTCAACACCTTCTTAGCCGTCACCTGATTCCCTGCATCATAGGTGTAGGTCGCGCCTTCGCCACTACTCTCGGACGACACCGTCACGTTTCCGTTGGGATCTCGACTCAGCACGGCGTTATAATCACAGTTCACCCCTTGCTGCCGCAGAATGCTGAGTCGCTCCCTTGAATCATAGCCATGGGTTTCTACCACCCCACTCGCATAGGTCACCGTCTCAACTCGCCCATTCGGGGTATACGCATAACGCGCATAGGTTAGCGAACCGGCCGCATTCTTCAGCTCAATCAATCGGTTATTTGCATCATAGCCCCTCCTCATCGTTACCCCTGAAGGAGTGTCCACCTGCTCTGAATTTCCTGAAGCATCATAATGCCGCTGAATGAGTCGACCATTCTGCCACTCCCTTACCACCCGATTCAGGCCATCATAGGCATATTCCACACGGTTATCATCCGTACTGCTGCAGGGATTATTGAAGGCCACCGCATTGGTAATTCTGGATAATTTGTCGTAGCACAATGTTACACTCGGCAATGAATTAACCAATTCCATGGTCAAACGATCCAGCGCATCGTACCGATTGGACACCACCACTCCGTCCGGTTTCAGGGTCCAATCCAGGCGATTCCCATACAGGTAAGCCCAGCGGGTCACCTTCCCGAGTTCATTGGACATCGAACACTTATTCCCACAGATATCGTAGGCATAACGGGTTGCTCCTCCATTAGCGTTTGTTACACGAACAGGACGATTAAGTGGATCATAGTCCGTAATGGTAACCGCCTCAGACCCCGTCCCCTTGGCCTCAACATTTTTAATCACATTCCCGGCGGGATCATATGACACCTCTGAGCGAATCCCCCGCCAATCGCACTTAGCCGTCACCCTGTCCAGTACATCGTACTCAATAAACCTCTGATCACTTCCATCAGTCTCACGAACCGCACGCCCCCACTTGTCATACTCCTGCCGGATGGTTCGGCCATTGGGTAAAATGCTGGCAATAGCATGACCCAAGTTGTCGTAGCATGTGCGGGACAAATTCCCCAGCGCATCGATAGCGCCTGCCTGCCGGCCCAAGGCGTCATAGGTTTTCTGTATGACATATCCGCGGGGATCTTTCCGGCTTCTTTCCAACCCTCGTTCATCATACGTGGTTTCTACAATCGCCTCATCAATCGAACCCGCAGCAAATACCTGCTTGATGAGCAAGCCACGGGAATCATAAACATACCCATTTGCCACGCCGAGATGATTCCGATTGCTCACCAGATGATCTGCTGTATCATAATAAGACCACGCTCGCTGTTCCTCCGGCAGTCCCTCAGCAGCAATCACTTCCTGAACACGCCCCAAATCATCATAAATGGTCGCCGTAGAAACACTACGCGAATTAATAGTGCGCACAGCCTGCCCGGCAGCATTATATTCAATCCAAGTCTGATTCCCGCCCGGATCCGTCAAATTCGTAACGTTCCCGAAAGCATTGAAAGCAAATCGAGTCACCATACCCAGCGGATCTATTACGGCGGTCACCGCTCCCACTGAATTCACCTCGTGCCGTGTGGCATGCCCATTGGCATCCGTGGAAATAACAGGGCGATTATTCCTGTTATACGCAATGGTTGCGGCTTGCCCTAGCGCATCCGTTTTCCGAATCAGGTTCCCGTCTTCATCATACTCAAACTTAGTGATATCCCGCCCAAGCTCCGCGACAAGAGCCTGAAGCCTGACTCGATCACGCCCTGTTAGACGCCCGTCGCCATCCAGATCCCCTGCAATTCCCGGCATCAACAGGCCTTGGGCCTGGTTCGAACTACCGGTCAATTCGTCTTTTGCTCCCTGAGTATCACCATCCGGATCCGCACCCAACGCATACAGCTCACGGATCTCAGCCCCGCCAAGGAAACGGTGATAAATCCGGACATCATCCAACCCACCAGCGAAACAGAAATTAGTTGTAACAGCCTCACATGCAATGCCCAGGGGAGCCAACCTTCCTGTCGTCACCGCGGTGATGTTAGTATCCAGTACTACCTCACCATCCACATAAAGCATCATATTGCTTCCGCTGATTGACAAGGCTACGTGAGCCCATACCCCTGCCGCAAGGCTCGCAGACGCCGGAATCACGTCCGCTGCATTCCCTGACAACCGGACTTCAGGGCGGCGCCCGGTCATCTGAAGGCCTAAACCGCCTTGACGCGCGACCACCATTTGTGTCCCCGTTGTATTGCCCCCGTCAGGCCGAACCCAAACCGATACGGTCATATTGCTTGAACGGTCAAGCAAGTCCGAGCTGGGGATGCGAACCCCACTGGTTACCCCATCAAACTCCAGGGCACTTCCCATCCGGCCAATACCTCCGTTCGGCTCTCCACCTTCCAGCCACACCCCGTTAAGCCTGTTACTGGAACTGTCGGCAATGACAGTTCCATTGGTTTCATCCAGCCGATACCAAGCCGCCAGCCCCTGCCCCAACGATGCCTGGGCTGGATTCATACCCTGCGCCACCTCTACCCCATCACAGAGGCCATCCCCATCGGTATCCGGACTCAATGGATTGCAGCCATAATCTGATTCCCCATCAGCAAACCCATCTCCATTTCGATCTACACCTTGCAGGAAAAGGCCAATCGGCATTACCCCGTCACAGCCATCTACCAGACCATCATGATCGCTATCAGGGTTGCGGGGATTGGTGCCACACAGAAACTCTTCAAGATTGCTCAGGCCATCTTGATCAGGATCGGATGAATCTGTCGGATCCGACGGATCAAGCGCAAATTGAAGCTCCCATGAGTTTGGTAAACCATCGCCATCATCGTCGAGCCCGACTGGTTCGTTTGTAGTAATGGCTAGAGCATCCAGATAACCCCGCGAAAAAATGGGTGTAAACACCCGGGCAACCGAAAATTCGCTCACCGGCTTAGCAAAGGGTATCGCCTTTCCCACACAAACCGCACCGACCCATAGCGCCCAGTGCTGCGCCACATAATCGGCTTTCACCGTGAATCGAGTCCACTGGGATGTTGAAACCGGCGTATGTCCCACCAAAGTCTCCCAGCCAGAAGCCGTACAAACGACCACCTGCCCAGTTGCATTAATAAAAAATGCTGTGGCGACGTCGGGACTAACCCCTGGCAAATAATCGAGCCACCGCCGCACCGGCCGGGCCTGAAAGTCTATCCATACGACAGGACTGCCACAAGCTGCGTTCACCCTCGAAACCGCACCAGTCCCCATCAGAGATGCCGACTGCATCCCTTCAGAAATGCAATTCGTCTGTACCCAGGCAATATTTGTCCCGGTTGCCAGCCAGCCATTCTGACCAGCCAAAACCCCGCATGTTACAACCGGGGGTTCAAACGGTTCAATCCATGGAAGTCCGGCAAACGAATTTGAAACCGCGGGATTTGACCCCCATCGGGTTTCAGCCCCATCCCCCATGCCATCCCCATCACTGTCGGGATTTTGAGGATCCAGAGCCAGCAGGTATTCCTCATAGTTGTCCAGGCCGTCACCATCGGGGTCGGCATAGTCAGACAGATCGGACCAATCAGTATAAGCGAATCGGTCAGATAAATCGGATCGAACGGGTGAGATTAAAACAGAATCAAGATAGCCAGCCCGTTGTGCAGAATGCTTTACCATCAATCCGGAATATTCACGCGGCGAGCAGGAGGCAAATACAAGACCGCTTGCGACCTGCCAACCGTCCATGTACAAGCTCCATACCCGGTTGCTAAAATCCTGGCAGGTTGTAAAGCGAACCCACCCATTGGTTGTCACCCAGGGTGCGTTTGTCAGCGTAACCCAATTGGTTGAGTCCGACACGACCAGTCGACCGTTACGATCCGCATAGAAGCCCACCGTAGAAGAAGGCTCCAACACCGGCGGAACGGACGCCGTCCGGAAGGCGGGGATGGTTCTCAGATCTGTCCAGATAACCGACTGCCCCGCCGCAGCCAGTGGCTGATAGATTGCCACGGCTGATGTCCGGCCATCCAACTGCAGCGCCTTAAGGCCCGAATATGGCTGACTCATATTTACCACAGCGCCAGATTCGCACAAAGGTACGCGCCACCCATTTTGCCCGACAAGAAGCCCGTTAGTGATCTGCGGAGCCTCAAATGACTCACTGAATGGGAGTGTATGATACGCTGCAGCATGGGTTGGCGATAATCCACGCGCTTGCTCCGTCCCATCTCCCATCCCATCACCATCGGTATCTGGATTACACGGGTTCAGGCCAAGCCGGTATTCTTCGAGAGCGGAGAGAGAATCACCATCTTGGTCCAACGGATCGGCCGGATCGGCCGGATTAAGCCCGTATGTGAGTTCCCAGGCATTTGGCATTCCGTCACCATCACTATCAATGTCACCGGGCGCGTCAGTTGTTACCCGGATCGCATCCAGCCAGGCATTTGTATAGCTCGGGGCGGAAAAACGCAAACCAGCAAAGCTGGTCAATCGATGAACGAAACCGAGGTTTTCAGCAATCAGCTGACCATTCAGGCAGAGGCTCCACACTTGATTGGAGTAGTTTTCCATGGCCGTAAAGCGGCACCAGTTTGTGCCGGTAATGGCAGGCGCATTGGTAAGCGTTATCCAATTAGAGCCGCTCGCCACCACGGTTGCCCCATCGGCATCAATGTAGAAGGCCGCCATCGAGGCCGGATGAATCTCAGGCCGTGCGGAGGCAAGGCGACGCACGGGAATTCCCTCAAAGTCGATCCAGGTGGTAACACCAATCTCGCCTTTGATTATTTGAGATATTTGGGCGGCACCAGTCGTCGCCGCGGATAGACATAAAGCCTGCAAGCCTTCGCCGTCGCCATTCGTTCGTACGAGGGCACAATTTGCTATTGAAACTTCCCAACCATGCTGCCCGTGAAGATCCCCTTGGAGCACCTGCGGGGCTTCAAAGGATTCTAAGAATGGAACCGTTGCTGTAATAGACACATTCGCATTAGTTGGCGAGGTTCCCAAGGCGAGTTCAACCCCATCACTGAGCCCATCACCATCGGTATCAGGATTGCCGGGGTCAAGGTTCTGCTGGAATTCTTCGAGGTTGGAGAGGCCATCAAAGTCGAGATCGGACGGATCAGACATATCCAGCGGATTGGAGGAGGTATAGGGATTGAGTCCATAACGCCGTTCCCAGTCATCTGGCATACCGTCGTTGTCTGAGTCCACGCAATAACCCGCCGGAGTATTGGTAAACACACTAATGTCATCAATCAACGCATCCTGATAAAAGGCACTGCGAAAACGTAGCCGGGCCAGTTCAGGGACTCTTGTAGCAAAGGGCAGGCTGCGAACCACATTGGTTCCATTGATCCACAGTCCCCACCGTTGCCCCACATAGTCTTGGCGCACGGAAAACCGGGTCAATGACCCTATTGCCAGCACCGGCGCATTGGAGAGGCAAACCCAGGTTCCCGGGCAGGAGGTCGCATCATATACCATCAGGTACCCCTCCCGATTCACATAAAAAACCGCCCCCACGCCATTTGTGATCACCGGCAATCCACTCGCTATACGTCGAACGGGCGCCCCCAAGAATTCTATCCAAACCACCTCAACACCATAAGCAGCCAAAGGATGCGTGATCAGGGCGTTATCATTCGTATCTGCCTTAAGTCGCAGACCTTGCGGGCTGCCCAGAGCTGCGTTAGTGACCACCCACGCCACATTGCTAAGGCCCACGTTCCAGCCATTCTGTCCGCCAAGCTCGCCACAAATAACCTCCGGCAATTCAAATGACTCTGCGAACGGGGGCCCGACATGACTACCGGCATTAGTGGATGAGAGTCCATTCAACGTCTCGGCTCCGTCCCCCATGCCGTCACCATCCGAATCTCCATTCAAAGGATCTGAACCCGCCCGCCATTCCTCGGCCAGCGACAAGCCATCGCCATCCTCATCACTGCCCCCATCCTGTGGCGATGAGGGATCCAACCCTAATTGCCGCTCTACATACCCGGGTATCCCATCGCCATCCTCGTCAGGATCCTGCAAAACGAAATCAATACCAGTCACAATTCCCGTAACCTGAACAGGATTAAACGCGTACACGCTGGCCGCCTCCCATGAGTCACGTTCGGAATCTCCATCTGAATCGCGCCACGCTTCAACCGCCCAATTTGTCTGCAGGCGTTCCACCACCAGATGATAAGGGCCCAGGCCTGCACAGAACGCGTGGGACTTCAATCCGCCCCCAAGCACCGAATTCGCCACAACCTGTAACACGCCCGTCTGTACACCGGAATATCCAATCAGGCCACTAATGGACGGGTTATAGCTGACACCCATAAGCTGAAAACTGAAGGCCTGCTTCACTTGTCCTACATTGACCGGACTGTAATCCGCCAAGAGACCGTAGTCCGCCCATGGATAATCGGTAAGAGCACCTTCCTCAATCAATCGCTGATAATAAGGAGCAACAACCTGCTTGAGCTGCCCTAGATTGACTGGCCCAGCATGGTCGCCAGCCTCCATACTGGCTAATCCCTCCCGAATTGCATCATTGGCTCCACCAGGGATGTTGGCCTCAAGTTCTGCTTTGGCCATCTCAGCCATCCAGCATAATTGCCCTCTTAACGCAGGTGCGTAATCATTGGCAGGCATGTTAGTCTCCACCACATGACGTGACAGCCACCACTCAGGCATCACACCAGAACCTGATAACGGGAAGCAGAAGGCGGAGAACATACAACAAATAATAGCCTTGAGCTTCATTGAAGCCCCCCTTCCAGTGCTGTCACATCAGCATCATCGACAACCCCGTCCCCATTAACATCCGCACGCCTCAAAACATCCAGGGGAACATTTGGCTTGGAACGATTCACTGTGCTCATGCGATTAAGAGGATCGTATGTGGTCAGGACAACATTCCCATTGTCATCAATCACCGCCGTCTTATTACCGTTTGGGTCGTAAAGGTAACGTTCACGTTCTCCCAACGCATTGAGCCGTTCCGTTTCCCGACCACATAAATCAAAGTTCGCCTTCGAACAATTTCCCGCTGGATCTGTAGTCGCAATAAGCTCGTTGTAAACATTCCACTCATAGGCTGTCCGATTTCCCAGAGGATCAATCGCCGCCACCTTGCGCCCGATGGCATCATACTCGGTTCGCCACGCTGCCCCCCGATAGTCCACCTCCAAAATGGACTGATTCCGGGAATCATATTGAGTGCTCTTCGTTCGCAGCAAAGATCCGCTGGCATTGCGCACAGATTCCGTCACCACATTCCCGTTGGCATCACGCAGGAATTCAGTCACGACGCCCATGGCATTGCAGGCGAGCACCTTCCGACCTTGCAAATCGAATTGGAAGGATTCACTCCGACGTTCACCGCCCGGCGCCACGCTGGTTCGATTTGTCACCTGCCCCGCCGCGTCATAGGCCAACCTGGTATGAAGTCCATTAGGTTCAATTTCGTCCGTCACACGTCCCAGGCAGTCGTATTGGTTTCGCTTGAGATTTCCTTCGGCATCCTGCAACGCAATGAGGTGGCCTTCGGCATCATACTGATGAACAGTCGCAGCCCCGCGCCGGTTGAGGGCTCGTACGATACGCCCCGAAACATCATATTCAACGCGGGCAGAATTCCCCAGCGCATCAACGCTCCGAATCAACCGGTTCAGCGCATCGTAATAAAACTGTGCCTGATATCCTCTGCGATCCACCACATTGGTTTTGTTCCCGTTGGCATCGTAGCTTGTCCGGACCACCTGCCCGAGGGGATCCCACTCTGCCACCACACGACCCGCATAATCCACCTCATACCGTGTTCGCCGGGCATCTGATCGCCCTGCACCAACTGTTTTCTGGACCAGCCGTCCCAACCAGTCATATCCATAGGAAATGACAAGACCTGAGGGGAGCATTTCACGCACTTTATTTCCCACGGCATCATAGGCGAAATACAGGGTATTGGAGACAGAATCCCTGACAGAAACACATCGATTCAAGGCGTCATACCCATATTCAGTGCGCCCCCCTCTTCCATCGGTTTCAGCGACAATATTTCCGTCTGGATCGTAGGCTTTGCAGGATGGATAGCCGCAGGCATTCAAGGTATTTGTCAGGCGCCCCAGAGAATCGTAGTCCAATATGGACACCCCTCCGTTTTTGCTTTTCAACCTGACGAGATGATTACCCGCATCATATTTCCGGGATTCAGTTCCACCGAGTGCATCCGTAGTATTGGTTAATCGCCCAAGCGAATCATACGCGAAATGGGTCGTGGCACCGACTGCATCTGTCTGCGTTCGTTTAAGCCCGTATGCGTTATAACTGGACCGCGTCATCGCCCCCAAGGCATCCACTCTGGCGATAACACGCCCCAATTTGTCGTAATACGTTTGAGTCACTCCGCCACACGCATCACGCACTTCGATTTCGCGATCCATGGAATCATAGCGATGATAAATCACCCCGCCACATGCATCGGTGCTGGAGAGCAGATTACCCGCGTGGTCAAAAACGCTGGAGATTTTAGCCGAAACCCCATTCGATAGTCCGGAGATTTCCGAAATGACCGCATTCCCCAATGGATCATAAATCGTAGATGTCTTCACTGCGCCCGAAACCCCAACCCCCACAACTTTATTGGTCACCCGATTAGCGGCGTCATACTCATACCGGGTCATCAGTCCGCGGGGATCGATCTCAGTAATCTTGTTGTCACGAACGTCATAACTTAACGTCACGGAATAACCAAGCGCATCGGTCACTTTGACCCGCCGTCCATACGCATCATAGCGGGAGGTGGTCACGGCCCCTTTCTTATCCTGCAGCCGCCATAATTTACCATTCCCATCGAGCCACTGAACGATCTGATATCCCAACGCATCTACTGTATTCGTCACCCGGCCGGCAGCATCATAGCTACAGGCTTTTGCAAACCCCTGCGCGTTGGTCTCACTTGTTAGATTACCTTCCGCATCAAAAGTCCTGGAAATTTTATACCCGAGCGGATTGATTTCAGTAGTCAAACGCCCCAGGGGATCATAGACAAATGAAACTTCGCGGGCATCCGGCAGGCCTACGCCACAGACCTGCCGCGTCATTCGCCCCGCTGCATCCCACTCGAAACACGAAATGGCATCATGCCCACTCACTTCGCGCACCTTATTCCCGCAGCGATCATAAGCCCTCTGATGTGTTGCTCCATCCGGATCAACGGTCAGAACCAAGCGGCGATGCCCGTCATAGTTAAAGCTGGTGCGATGACCATGGGGGTCAATCGAGGCAATCTTGAGTCCACGACAATCATACTCGTACCGGTTCGTGGATAGCCCCCCTTTAATCTCCATAATCAACCGATCGGCACTGTCATAAAATGCTGATACCCATTCAACCCGCTTTCCTGCGGCATCCCTTAAACAGGTATTCGTAACATTTCCAGCGGCATCATAATCAGTCACGCGGGTATTGCCGCTGGCATCGGCTTCAAAGACAAGCTGTCCAGCTGCATTATAACCGCTGCTCGTGGTATGAATGTCACCACGCCCAACGCCAACCGTCTTGTTCGTGACACGATTCAGCGCATCATAGGCGTATGCCATATGCAATGGCTCAGGCCTATCCGATTCAGGACAACCCGGATAACCGGCCCACTGATAGATCTCGGATATTTTGTTTCCATTGGCATCATAATCCATCGTTATCCGGTTCCCGCTCTTATCGACAATAAACACCGGGTTGTTATTACGATCATATGTAAAGGAGGCCGCACACCCTCGCCGATCCAGGTCGGCCAAGATGTTGCCCCGCTCATCACGGATGGTTTCACGCGTTTGCCCCACGGCATCGGTCAGTCGCCATGGATTTCCATTCTCATCATATTCCGTCAGAGTCTGGCCCCCCAACCGGTCGATCCGACAAATGGGCCGTCCATCCGCATCGTATTCGATAAATTCCTGGTGCCCGAGAGGATCCCGACGATTCACTTCAAGCCCGCGCCCATCCAGCTGCCGTCCCTCAGCTGTTTCCTCCAAAGTTCCCGCGGCGCTCACGATGTTGGTTGGTTGCCCATTGCGGTCATATTCAAACCGGGTTTCAATACCGGCTTCATCTCGCTCGGAAAGCTTCAACCCTCCAGCATTAAACACGGCATGTCTTCGCCCTCCATCAGGGGCCGTGACACGAATGCAATTCCCCAATGAATCATAATCATAACCAGTTTCAAATCCCCGACGGTTTCGCCTCCTAACCACATTCAATCCATGTGCATCATATAGGGTCTCCTCCACAGCCCCGGCGGTATCCTTTGTCCGGATCACGTTCCCATAGCCGTCATAAGCCATGGTCGACGAATTACCCGCCGCATCTGTCGTCCTGATCAAACGTCCCGCCTGATCATATTCCATCGAGGTCACCCGCCCCAATGGGTCCCAGGTGCGAACCGGCTTATTGGAAATTGGATCATATTCATAACGCCGGATGTTATTTTCAGAATCAGTCCAGGACACCAGATTTCCACGGGCATCATAGGAAAACTGATGAGCACAACCGCCACGGTCACTCGACACCATATTGTGAGCAAGATCATAGAAATAAAGCAGATCCAGCGGATCACGCCCGGGATCAAAATGGCGATAAGCGACTTTCAAACTAAATCCATCTAGCCAGACCGGCACAGGATTGGTAGTGCCTGCCGGTAATGTTATCCGCGCGGTCAGGTTACTGACATCCTCCCACGTCCACTTTGATTTCGCCCGACTGATATCAAGGGCCACCCAGTTACTATTCGTTGCCAGCCAATTGGTGGAAGCGATGCCGACAGCCGACAGTGAAACGGTATTGGTCGCCATCCCCCGTACCGACAAAATGACCTGGACAATGTCATTGCTCAAGCCTGGCACCGCAAATCCCCAGCCTGAAACATCCAGGGCGCTGTTCGTGCTCAGTCCCGGATTATAAGCCATCACTCCATTCGTATCGCCAAGCGCACTTTCAATATTCTGCCAAACGGCTGTGTTGACTGAGCTGACGTGTTCCGCGGAATGCTGGGCCACGAGATTGATTCCATCACTTTCACGATAGGTCAGCTCGCCCTCCCGGATGTAAACCTGACTGATATCGTTGGAACTGTTATAGACGACGCCTTGAATGCTTTTAGAGCCGGGTCGCCAGGAATAGGTTGTTCCTTTCAGGTAGAGGTAATCCACCTCGTTGGATCGCCCTTCAGCCATTTCACCATCCCAATACCCGCATACCCGATCCGGCGTACTATTGGTGGTGTAATAAGCGATCCTGACTGAATGCCCCTCGGGATCAGTCCGGCCAACAAGATTGTGGCGCAGTTCCTCCTGAGATTGAGAATCGTCATAGGCATACCGCGTGACATCCCCAAGCACATTGGTCACGGCCACCAGGTTTTCTCCAAGATAGGCATAGCCTACGGAGCGCCCCAGATGATCTTCAAGCCGGACAATCCGGGCACCCTGAAGTCCATTTTCATAGCTGAAGGTAATGGACTGCTTCAAGGCATCTGCGACGCGACTTAACCGTCCTGAAACATCGTAATGAAATGTCAGTACATTTCCATTGGCATCAGTTTTGCGAAGTAATTTCCCGTCATGAGCAAAGGCCAACCGGGTCCCGTTCTTGTTGTTGATCCAATACTCATTATTGGTTTGAACTAGCTCAAATGTGGTGCCGGGAAGATACTTATACTGGCCGCTCGAGTTTTTGGTGTAAGTCACGCCGAGATGAAAGGTGTCCACAATCACATCCATGGCCGTATTTTGAGTGTAGGAGCCCAGTTCCAGCTTAGCCTGCACCGCATTGACATCCGCCCATGTCCATGAAGCCCGGTCGCCTGTGATATTCACATAATCAAAGTCATACGCCTTGTGGCCCCAAGTAACGGAATTGGAGCCGCCCGCTGAAAGTTTCATAGAGACACCATATTGCGGGTGATCCGAGTCATACGCCGTGGCACCAATCGAGGATAAATCGACCTGAATGATCGTCGAGGGGCCTGTTGGTGGAGAAAATCCCCAACCACCAACTACCAGAGGCTGGAGCGACGCAATCGCTCCGTAAAAGTGTGCCACATTGCCATACCCCCCAATCGCGTCTGGTAGACCAGTTGCCTTAACGCCCTGCCCCCATGAAGGCGATGATATACACACCTGCGCATAGACACTGGTAAAGGAGACATCCGGCATAATGGGAATAACTCCATCCGGAGTAACGTAATGAATGACAAAATCCCCCGGAAATTCCAAATGCTCACCCTGATTCCAGTTCCAGCCGTAACCGAACACCCCGCTGGTCTCGCGCTGACTTCGGTAATTGCGGGTGACGTCCAGCGTTAGCCCGCGTGATTTGATCCACAGATCCGCATTTTCGCGTTGCAAGAATTCGCCCGTTGCCATCTCCACCGGGATTTCCGAAAACCGTTTCACCACCACCGCTGATGGCGCCGCCTGGGGAGTCGCAATGGCAGAAAACTGGAACAGGGATAGCGAAATCAAAAAATACCGGAACTTCGCGTGAAACATCTTTCTCTTCATCTTCCCCCCACCCCATTTGTGTAGGGCCCCATTCCCAGATCGCCTTGTGGCGCCAGATGCAGGATCACGGCTCGCTGAATGGTGGCTTCCCCGCTGATAGCCAGATTGGTTAACGCCAGAGTGCTACTGCTCAACTGGCCGTTAACGACCAGATTGGTCTTCACCACCATGCTGCCATCCACAGTTAATTCACCAGCCACAGCACTCCAGGTCATCACCAGTAAGGCAAATCCCACTCCTCGACTAACGATCGTTTTCATGCAATCTCCTCTTATTTATTGTTATGGCTGAACCCACACGGCACCCATCGGCCGCAGCGTCACATCTCTGGCCCCAATACACAGCGATGGCTCATGAAATACCGCGATGCCTCTCAACTGAATCACATCATGCGGATAGCTCACTCCCGAGGCCGCACCGAGCGAGTGTTTCGGACCATGCCCCGCCACAACATCCGGAGAACGACCATCAAAACCATCTGAGCCCGCATCAGAATCAACATAGAGGGTGATCTCGGAGGAACCGTCAAACCCCGGATCGGTACCGCGTTGAATCTCCATCCCATCAGGGACACCATCTGAATCTGAATCAAACTTCAACGGATCCGTTTGATGAATCAGGATTTCACGGGCATCGGCGAGTCCATCCTGATCTGTGTCTAAATCGGCGTTTCCAACACGATAAAAACGCTGGACGGATGGAGTCATATCCGAATCCAGCCACGTCAGGGTATTGCTCCCCAGAGTTGGAAGATTTGTATCTCGAAGTCCCCATCCTCCCTCCTGCAGATTGGTGGACACATAGATATCCAGTGTGTTCGAAAATACAGAGGGATAATCAATCTGCAGTTCCAACCCCGAGCTAAAGTGTTTAGTAATGGATATAACAATATTAGAATCAGCGGCACCCGGGCGATCTCCTGCCACTAAATTCGCACCGGCTAAATAAAAAGCCATTAGTGGGCACAACACCATTACTGACGCTGATTTACGGCTCACGACCCCATACCTCCCTTCGCTTTATCCTTAATCTTACTTAGATTAGCTATCTTTTAATATGACTGCGTATTAACTTATAACATCTAAAACATCAAGAAGTATTTAGTTTTAATTAGCTTAGTACTTGTATATTAACACAGGTTCGCGCCTATTTAGACCCGATATTCCTGAAATCCAATCAATTGAAAACTTCATCATCTCACTTGACCTCCCGCCCCCAATCCACCAACATATCCCCCTATGAAAGCGCTTTTTCAGGCTAGCCCTCATGGGCATGTGTCCATTCATAAGGATTCTTTGTTATCAATGCATCGGCATTGTGTTTGAGGTTTGGCCTGTATGAGAGTTATATTACTAGGGTTTACCCTTTGCGTGATCGTTCTTTCATATGCGGCCTGCCGCGCCGATGAACTGGATGAACTCGTCAGTCTTGCCTTCAGCAACAGTCCCACCCTTCAGGCAGCCAGGGAAGGATCCCGGCAGGCAGAAGCTGCCTGTGCCGCAACCGCCGAATTTCTCGACCCGAAAACCACGGCCACAGCAGGCCGGTTATCCGGTAACGCCGCGGCCCCCTTATTAGCGTCACCGGCAGGAATCCCGGCCGCCGACGCTTACGGTGCGGCGGCCGCCGTAGAAGTTCCCTTTCGGCCAGGCATCTACGCGGGGATTGGCGCCTCGGAGCAGTACTTAATCAATCCCATAGCAGGCCTTGATTCAGGGTACCGGACTCTCGTCGGGGCACAAATTCGCATCCCGTTACTTCAGGACCGCGGGTTCAGCCTCTGGCGCCAAAGCCAGGCACGCCAAAAGGAACTTCAAGCTGCCGCCGAGGCCCGCCTGTTAGAGACACGCCAGGCAGTCCGGCATGCTGTTGAACAGGCCTATCTAACTTATCTGGTGGAAATTGCGAATGCCGCCACCTCGGAGTCCGCCACCGATCGTTCTCAACAGCTCTTGAAAGAAGCTGAAGAACTGGTTCGCCTGAAAGTGGTGCCGGAATACCAGTTAGCCCCCGCACGGCTTGAACTTGCGCTCCGCCGGGAGGAGATCTACGCCGCCAACCAGGCCATTGACACGGCCCGATTGCGGCTGGAACAGATCCTCGGCGTTCCACCCCCTGAACTGCTAACCACCAATTCCAACGCATTGATCACCCGTATCACTAACCTCCATATCCCTGAGATATCAGCCACAAGTTCATCTTTCGCTACACGTGGTGCCATCAGCGAAATTGAAGCCCTTTCGGCCGCCGCGTCCGCGGAAACCCGGACGCTTACTGACCGGCTACGCCCCGAATTGGGGCTGTCCCTACGCGGAGTTTGGGCGACCGAGGACTCGTCCTCAGCAGCGGCTAATGACGGGGCGGGTATCAGCGGCGAGGACTCCTCCGTGGCCGCCGTTCTGGTCTGGACACGGCCCTGGAGCCAGACAGGCGCCCACGCCCGGCTGCGCGAAGCACGTGCCCGCGAAGCACAATTGGCCGAGGTTCTCCACGAAGTGCAAAACCGGCTATCAGCGGACAAGGCTGCGGCCCACCGCGAATTCACCGGATCCGGCGAGCGGCTCAAGGAAATCACCATCGCTGTGGATCAGGCCCGCCGAACCCTGGAAGCGGAGGCCGAGCGATTCCGGCTCGGCGAGGGACGTAGCCGCAACGTATTGGACGCCCAAAACGACCTGACCAAGGCCTATCGGGCCCGCAACACCATTGTGGCCGCATTGCTTAAGGCCCATTCGGACTTCATGTTCGCAACCGGTTATCAACCTGACAACAATCTGGCGGCAGAGTTACCGCCCCTTGGAGGTACCCCCGGTGGGCATTAGTAAAATTATGGATATGTTCGGATTGGGTGACGACAAACCAGAAGACCTGGAAGTCGCCATGGAGAAACAAATCCTACCCGAGATTCAGCACAAAAGACGCGCTTCTGATGGCCTGCCCGCCGCGGGTGCCAGTGAGACCCAGCGCAGTGAAGAGCTCTTACTCCCTGCTGGGGAACTGCCCGACCACGTTCAGTTTGTCAAAGTGGGCCGTTGTCCCTCATGTGGAGACAACATTATTGAGAATACCGAACGCCCTTGTGCCTGGTGCGACACCCCTTGCCGCCCCAAACAGGATGGCTTCCATCTGGTTCATATCGCACTGGGCTCGTTCCAGGAGCGCCACTGCTTCTGTTGCGATGAATGCTACGAAGCTTTTCGCAGGATGTACCCTGCTCGAGTACATCGCAACTGCTATGAACGGCCCTGTGATGAATGCAACTATTGCAGGAAACGCTACACCGAAGAATCTGACGGTTTCGACGGGCAGGAGCAAGACTCCCGCTCGCAAGCCGCCGACACACCGGAGAAAGTCTGAAAATTTATGGGAGAATACCGCACCACAACCGGGGAACCCGCGCCGACATCCGCGCCACTGCGCCAACGTCGACGGTTCCGTCGCCTGCTCTTCACTCTGTCAACCATCGCGATCGTGACGGCGGCAGGGTTTCTGATCCAACTCGAACGTAGTTTTCTGGCCAATGGGTATGTCACCACCGAAAACTATGCAGAAGTTCGTCCGGCTACCGTCGGCACGATCGCAGAAATTCTGATTAAAACCGGATCCTCCGTAACACAAGGACAGGTCCTCGCTTATCTCGACATGACCGAAGAACAGGCTGCCGTCGAAGAAGCGCAAAGCCGTGTACTCCAGACCGAGTCCGAACTGGCTCGACGACAGGCCGAAATCGTTGAAGAAAAGCGCCGCCATCAGGAACTGATTGCCATTGCCCGTTTGCGCGTCCAGAATACCAGTGCCAAGCTTACCCGGGCGCAGGAATTACTTGAAAAGGGACTTTTGGCTGGCAGCGCCATGGAGGATACCATGCTGGCCGGAAAGCTGGCCGAAGCCGAGCTGGAATCGTTGTTGAAAAAGGATCAAACTGTTAGCGAACAGGAGCTTGCCGCACGACGACAGGAAATCAAGGCCAGGCGTGATGCCCTTGCACGTGCTGCTGCGCGGATAAGCCTGAAGACCATTCGCGCACCGGTATCCGGACAGGCGCTGCGCTATGAGTTTGTGGTTGGGGAACTCATGCGTCCTGAAAATATCATGTACGAGATCTTCGGCGGAGACCGGCAAGTCATGAAACTACGGATTCCGGAGCGCTACGCTGCCCGCATTGCCGTCGGCCAGCCGTATAAGGCACGCCTGACCTCCTATGGCGGCCTTCAGCCAGTATGGTTCACAGGCCAGATTGAAGCCCTCAGGAATGTAATCCAGACAGAGGGGCAAAAAACCTACAGGGTCGCCTATGGCGATTTCACATCCCGCGGTAAAATAGTCCCCCCTGGCACTTCAGCCGAGGCCCGCATTTACTTCGGCAAAGTAAACGTATGGCAATACCTCATCGACTTGTAAGGCCGTCGAGCGCCCCATGATTGCCTCCCGAATTAAAGTCTTTCTGCCCATGCTCTCTCCCTACAAGAGACGGCTCTGGGTATTGCTGGGCTTGACGGCACTCCTGTCCGTCCTCGCGATGATTCCCCCATTGATCATGCGCGCCATTGTCGACCGGGTGATTACCCCCGGGGATCGCAACCCCTTTTTCATGCTGGGGCTGGCCATGCTCTTATTGCCAATGATGAATGCCGCATGCTCTTACATCCAGACAATCGGCATCACTTACGTCGGACAAAAATTCGTCTTCGACATGAGGCAGGCGCTTTACCGGCACCTTCTGCGCCTCTCCATGCGGTTTTTCGGAAAAACTGGTGTCGGGATGCTTGTCAACCGGCTCATGGGTGATACCGGCGCGGTGCAAAACCTCCTCACCGCCCAAACCATCAGCATCGTATCCGACCTGATCTGCTCGGCCTTTGCCATCACCGCCACCTTCCTCATCAACTGGCGGCTCGCCATCGTGATTGTCATCCTGATGTTCATATTCGTGATCAACGCCCGCATTAACATCGGCTTCCTCCGGCAAACCAACCGGAACTACCAGCGCTCCATGGATCGCCTGTCAGCGGGACTGCAGGATCGCCTCATCACCTCACTGGTCGTCAAAAGCTACGGGGCGGAAGCACGCGAACAGCGGGTGTTCAGAGACCAATCAGACGCCAGTCTGAAACAAGTCAGCACGATGCAGATCGCCAACACCACGTTTTCCTACAACACCCAGCTTCTGGCGGACGCTGGTCGCGCCACCATTTATTTTGCCGGGTGCGCCATGGTGCTCATGGAACTGATGACCTATGGTGATGTACTGGCCTTCACCACCTATGCCCTCCAGCTTCTCTGGCCGGCGGTACGATTCTCGTTGCTGGCAAAACAAATTCAGGATGTCGGCGTGGCCGCCGACCGACTGACCGAGCTCTTCTCGGAAAAACCGGAAATTCACGATGCCCCCGACGCGCAAGTCATTCCCCGCCTGACCGGCCGCGTTGATTTTGACCATGTTGACTTCCATTACACGGAAGGGAAGCCCATCATTCGCGATTTCAGCCTGCATGTTGAGCCCGGCCAGACGGTCGCGCTCATCGGCCCCACAGGATGTGGTAAAAGCACACTCCTCTCCCTGCTGCTCCGATTCTTCGATGTCACCGGCGGAGCCCTGCGACTCGACGACCAGGATGTACGAACAGTCCAGCTTACAAAACTGCGCCGCCAGTTCGGCATCGTGCTTCAGGAGCCACAGCTCTTTACAGCGAGCATCGCCGATAACATCCGCTATGCCCGGCCGGGCGCCACACAGGCCGAAGTCGAGGCCGCAGCGCGTGTGGCCGAGATCCATGACTTCATCATGTCCCTCCCTGCCGGTTACAACACCCTCATCGGCGTCGAGGGCACACAACTGTCAACCGGCCAGAAACAGCGTATCACCATTGCCCGTGCCGTCGCGGCAAACCCGGCCATCCTGATCATGGATGAAGCCACCAGCGCACTGGATAGTGAATCCGAAGAGGCCATCCAACTCGCCATGGAACGTCTGCTTAAAAACAGAACCGCGTTCATCGTGGCGCACCGACTGAGCACCATCCGCACCGCCAACCTGATCGTCCTGATGAACCAGGGGCAAATCCTTGAGCAGGGTAACCACAAAGACCTCATGAAAATACCCGGAGGCCATTACGCCGCCATTTACGCCAAATTCATGGGACGCGGCACGCTGGAGGAAACCCCGGCATGAAGATACACCATCGCAACATCCGCTTCCGCCCGCCCCGCCGTGAGTATGAATCGGCCGCCGGCCACATGGATCTCTATTTTCGTTTCGTGCGGGACTACGTCTGGCCCTACAGGCGGATTTTATTGGCGATCTCCATTTGGTGGATTGTCAATGCCTGGACGCCATTCCTGATGGCCTGGTATGGCCGGGTAGTCGTGGATTCCATTCTGGTCGTTACCTCCACGCCGGACGTGAACTCCCCCTCCGTCTCGCCCCAGAACACCTCACCGATTCAAGACGATCGCCGACCTGAGGTATCCGCGCCATCCGGAGGGCTGACCAGGGATCGCGGCCCCGAACTGAGCGTCCGCCCTGCAGGGGCCATGCGTATGCTGGGCATCCTGTTTGGGGTCTACCTGCTCACCCTGATCCTTTCCAATATCGGCTGCCGGATGGAGGCCCGCGCCCGGATTCGGATCAGTCAGGGACTTACCGCCCGACTCCGGGAAGATCTCCACCAGAAGGTGATGAGGCTTTCCCTCGCCTACCACAAATCGCACGCCCCGGGCCGGCTTATGTCACGAATCTTGTCGGATGTCGGTGAGGTGCAAGATCAATTATATATGACCTTCCTGACCTTTCTCAGCGCCCTCACCGCCATTACAACAGGGCTGGTGATCCTGTTCATGCTCGATTGGCGTTTTGGAGCCATCGCGCTGCTCACCCTGCCCGCCTACATGATAACCTACCGCCGCTCACGGCACGTGCTTAAAGAGGTTAACTCGGAACTCCGCCACACCAACTCATGGATGTATGCGCTGGCTTCGCAGAAACTCGATAGTATGCGGGCCATCCAATCCTATGGCCGGGAACGACATGAGGACCTGAATTATCATCGTTTATCCGCCTGCTTCCTTCGCGACACCATGCTCCAGCAACATACCGCGGCCAGCTTGGGCGCCCTGTGCACGGTTATTGCAGCCATTGGAACAGGCAGTTTATTCCTCTATGGCACCTCACGCGTCCTGGCGGGCGAGATGTCCCTCGGAACGTTGATGTATGCGAACGGGGTGACCGCAGTACTCTTCGGCCCGGTGATCATGCTGAGCCAGCTTAACGTAACCCTGTCCAAACTGCTGGTCGTGCTGCAACGCCTGGTACAGGTGCTGGATGAAAAAGAAACCATCGCTGAAGCACCTGATTCACTGGAGTTCCCGTCCCCTCTCAAACGCGGCATTACCCTGCTCAACTCCCATTTCCGTCACGAACAGCAAATCGAACCGGTACTGGAGGACATCACCCTGCATATTCCGGCGGGCTCCTGGATGTGCTTGATGGGCCCCAGTGGCTGCGGCAAGAGCACGCTGCTCCACCTGCTCGGACGCCTCTACGAACCGGTGACAGGGGAGATCTACTATGACCATGTCCCCCTCGACCGGATTCGATCTGAAGACCTTCACAAGCGCGTCGTACTCGTACCCCAGGAGCCCCAGATCTTTGGCGGTTCTATCCGGGACAACATCTGTTACGGCAATCCTGACGCCAGCCCGCGCGACATCATCGCCGCCGCACAGGCTGCCGAAATACACGACCATATTATGGGGCTACCGGTGAAATACGAGACCTTGATCGGCGAGAAGGGAATGACCCTCTCCGGCGGGCAGAGGCAACGCATCACCCTCGCCCGGGCGTTACTCTCACAGCCCGATGTCCTGCTGCTCGATGACTGCATGTCGGCGTTGGATGCCGAAACGGAACGCCGAATCCAGGCCACACTGGTGAAAATCCTGAAAGGCCGTACCGCTGTGATCGTGTCCCAACGCGCGTCCATGGCTATGCGTTGCCAGCGAATTTGCGTACTCGACGGCGGCGTGGTCGCCGAAACCGGCACCCATGATGAACTGTCAAAAGGGAACGGTTTCTATGCCCGCCTGTATCGCCAGCAGACCCGGTAAGCCAATATCATCAATTTTTAAACGCGTTACCAATGCAATTCCAGATCTGGTCGCTTGTTGACTTCCTAACACCACAGTCTTGTGCAAACGACAGCCATCGGCTCCAGAGCCTCATGGTACCGCACCTTCAAGCGCTTCATCGCAGCCCCCGCTTTGGCAGAGGACGCTTCAGCTGCTGATCCAGCTCGTCAATACTCCGAGCCGGAGGCGGCTCCAGCAGCCCTTCAAACTCACTCAGGCGCCCCAGAGACATTGCGACCCGCAGGACAAGTTCCAGCGAAGCCTGCCCAGTTTGCTCAAACCTTTTCAATGACGCTTCGGAGACACCAGCCCGTTCCGCGAACGTCACACGCTTCCACCCGGCAGACAACCTCAACGCCTTCGCCTTGGCTCCCAATTTCACCGCGATCTCTTCTGGCATCAGTTTTGATATTGAATCCATATTGGTAAAATATAGACTATAAGACGTAATATATCAACTATAAGGATAATATATTATCATGACTGAGTGTCACGCCGTTTCCAAAGCAGATAAATGGCCGGGTAAACCAGAAGTTCCATCAGGAATGAGGTAAAAAGGCCACCGACCATGGGGGCGGCGACCCGCTTCATGAGATCTGAGCCTGTCCCTATGGACCACATAATCGGCATCAAGCCCATGGTAGCGGCGGCGACGGTCATCAACTTGGGCCGGATACGCTTGACCGCACCATGAATAATGGCTTCGTGCAGATCTGTCAGGTTTCGCAAGCGTCCTTCGCGCTTGGCCTCGTCATAGGACAAGTCAAGAAACAGCAGCATGAAGACCCCCGTCTCGGCATCCAGTCCCATCAAGGCTATCATTCCCACCCAGA
Organism: bacterium; assembly: GCA_037143175.1. Classification (NCBI taxonomy): domain Bacteria; species bacterium. The sequence goes on along the minus strand of JBAWZF010000004.1, from coordinate 57,396 downwards.
CGGCCACAGAGACGTTATAGTCAAGCAGGTATAGCAACCACACCGCACCGACCACTGAAAACGGCACCGCCAGCATCACCACCAACGTCTTGAAGGCGGATTTCGTATTCATGTAGAGCAATATAAAAATCAGCCCAATGGTCAGTGGGATCACCACCTTCATCCGCTCACGCACCCGCAACATGTTTTCGTATTGTCCGCTCCAGACGAGCGAATACCCCGTCGGGAGCGACACCTTTTCACCCACCACCCGCTTGGCCTCTTCCACATAGCCACCAATGTCACGCCCGGCAATATCCACATAGACGTAGCCCGCCAGCATGCCATTCTCATCACGGATCATGGATGGACCGTTCACCAACGCCACATCAGCCACCTCGGATAACGGAACTTGCACCTCCCCCATCCGGGCCGCCACCAGCACTCGCTGCAGTTCATCAAGGTTATCACGCAAATCGCGGGGGTAGCGAAGGTTGATACTGTAGCGCTCACGGCCTTCAACTGTAGTGGATACCGTTTCACCACCGATCGCGGACATGACCACTGCATGCAGGTCATCCACCGTCAGTCCATAGCGAGCCAGCGCCTCCCGCTTGGGGACAATATCCACGAAATACCCGCCAGACGCGCGTTCGGCAAATATACTGCGGGTTCCCGGAACCTTCTGTAAGGCACCTTCTATCGACTCTCCTACACGCTGGATTTCTGCCAGGTTTGAGCCAAACACTTTGATGCCCACCGGGGTACGGACCCCGGTGGTGAGCATATCGATTCGGCCCTTGATCGGCATGGTCCACGCATTGACCGAACCGGGAATCTTGAGGGCGCGGTCGAATTCGGCAATCAGTTCCTCCCGTGAGATATGTTCAGGCCAGATATGACCCAGCAAAGAGCGCAGCCACCGAGGGGCAAAATTTGAATACCAGCAAGGTTTTGCACGCCATTCGGCCATCGGTTTCAGCACCACCGTTGTCTCCATCATCGAGAACGGGGCGGGATCGGTGGAGGTGTCTGAACGACCGGCCTTACCGAACACAGAGACCACCTCCGGAAATGCCCGCAGCAGTCGATCCTGAGTTTCCATGAGGCGTTGGGCTTCGGTCACCGAAATGCCCGGCATCGTGGTGGGCATATAGAGAATCGTGCCTTCATCAAGAGGCGGCATGAACTCACTCCCCAGCTTGAGATACACCGGTACCGTGCTCACAACAATAGCAACAGCTAGCGCAATCACTGTCTTGGGATGACGCAATACCCAGCGGCAGGGCCGCTCATAAAGCGCAAATAACACCCGGCTGACGGGATGCTTTTCTTCACGCACATACCGCCCCACCAGCAGAGCATTTAACACTCCCGATAACGGCTTCCATCGGAATTTGAACTCATCCATGCGGGTAAACAACATCCGTACTGCGGGATCGAGTGTGATCGCCAATAGCGCCGCCATCGCGATAGCTAACGTCTTGGTATAGGCTAGCGGAGTGAACAATTTCCCCTCCTGATCCACCAGCGTGAACACCGGCAAAAATGAAACTGCCACCACCAGTAATGAGAAAAATACCGAAGGCGCAACCTCAATAAGTGCCTCCAGACGAATCGCATGGCAGTCTCCCTTGCCCCCGGACCGCTTCCAAAGCTCCAGTTTCTTGTAAGCGTTTTCAACTTCCACAATTGCACCATCCACCAGCACCCCGATGGAAATGGCAAGACCGGAAAGGCTCATGATGTTTGAGCTGATCCCCGCGAGATACAGGGGAATGAAACACAAAAGCACTGAAACCGGAATTGTCAGAATGGGCACCATAGCTGAAGGGATGTGCCAGAGGAAAAACAAAATGACCAGGCTGACGATGATCATCTCCATCACCAGATCATCCTTGAGATTATCAATCGCCTTCTTGATCAGGGAGGAACGGTCATAGGTCGTCACCACTTCCACGCCCTTGGGGAGCGAGGGTTTGAGTTCATCCAGCTTCGTCTTAACCCGCTCGATGACATTCAGGGCATTTTCGCCGTGCCGCATCACCACAATGCCACCCACCGTATCGCCGTTGCCGTTTAAATCGGAAACCCCGCGCCGAATCTGGGGGCCCATAGCGACGGAGGCCACATCCCGCAACAGTACCGGCGTGCCTTTAGTCCCGGCCTTAACCACGGCCTTCTCAATATCTTCCGGGGACTTTACATAGCCACGCCCACGGACCATGTACTCCCTGCCGCTCCACTCCAATAACCGGCCGCCAACTTCGTTATTACTGCGTTTCAGGGCACTGGCAACATCCATCAACGAAACTCCATAGCTCTGCAACCGGGCCGGATCCACCGTCACCTGGTACTGCTTTTGGAACCCGCCAATCCCGGCTACTTCAGCCACACCCGGTACGCTTTGCAGGGCATAACGCAACGTCCAGTCCTGAAAACTGCGTAAGTCGGCCAAACTATGTGTTCCGCTCTTATCGACAAGGGCATACTGATAGACCCACCCCACGCCAGTTGCATCCGGCCCCAACTGAGGCGTCACCCCGGCGGGCAGCGTGCCTTGCAGTTTGGATAAATATTCCACAACACGGCTCCGCGCCCAGTAGATATCGGTTCCATCCTGAAAGATGACATACACATAGGAAAACCCAAAATCGCTGAAGCCCCGGATGGCCTTCACTCTCGGGGCCCCAAGTAAGGCGGTAATAATGGGATAGGTTACCTGATCTTCCAAAATGTCAGGACTGCGATCCCACGGAGTATAGACAATCACCTGCGTATCGCTCAAATCGGGGATCGCATCCAAGTTAATATTCCGGAGGGCATACACGGCATAGGCCATGGCGGCTGCCACCAACAAGATGACCAGCATCCGGTTGCGGGCACTGAATTCAATGATACGCTTGATCATGGGTTATTTCCTAGAAACTGACTCCAGGGCGGCCCGCATGGAGGACTCTGAATCCACCAGGAAATTTGCGGCCGTAACCACCCGATCGCCAACCTTGAGGCCCGAAAGAACCTCATAGAACCCCTCCACCCTCGCTCCGAGTCCCACTTCGACGGGATGCAATGCCCCATCGGCCCCCTCCCGGAATGTATAACTATGTTCACCGGTCCGCATCACCGCAGCCTCCGGAATAGCGAGTCGCTCACCCAGGGAATAGGAGAGTCTGGCTTCCGCATACATCTCAGGCTTGAGGAGCAACTCAGGATTGGGAATCACCAACCGTGCTTTTACTGTCCGGCTCACCGGATCAAGGGTTGGTGCCACAAAACTGATGGTGCCGTTAAAGATTTTCCCCTGCCAGAAAGGGAGCGAGATTTCCAGCGGCATCCCCTCATGCACAAATGGCAGATCGGACTCATAGACATCGGCCTCACCCCAAACCGTTGAAAAATCACTTACCACCAGCAGGGATTCACCGGGCATGATTTTCTGGCCTGCGAGAACGTTCTTTTCCGTCACTCTCCCCGAAGTGGGCGCAGTGAGTGTCATGGCCTTCACTGGTTCACCCCGTTTCTCCAACAACGCAATTTGCTCCTCCGTGATATCCCATAGCTGAAGTCGCCGCCGGGCAGCCGCCAATAAGGCATCCCCGCCGCCATTGGTAGCCATCGCTTTAGCCTTAACCGCGATCAAGAACTCCTCCTGTGCCGATAATAAATCGGGGCTGTAGATCGTAAGCAGCGGATCTCCCTTTCTGACGACCTGCCCGATGAATCCAACAGCAAGCGACTCCACCCAACCTTCAACCTTGGTTGTTACACGCGCCTGTCGCGTCTCATCCGTTACAATTCGCGCCGACGTCCGTAGCGTTCGAACAAGCGGGCGCACCCCGATGGTTTCCAAAGCGAGCCCCATCCGCTGCCGCGCCTCAGGCGTAATGGCTATCGCTACCAACCCAGGGACTTGCCCCGCAGGTGGCCCTGATTCAGAAGCTGTACTCGCCTGTTCCGCCTGCACCAGATCCATCCCGCAGATCGGGCATTCCCCGGGCCTGTCAGACACCACGGTGGGGTGCATGGGGCAAATATACTTCACGGCCTTGGCAACCCCGTGCGATGTGGCGTGATCCCGACATCCCAACGGTACCGTCATGAGTCCCATTCCCAAAACACACAATACGATCACCCGCGTGGTTTGAATTTTCATTTTAGCACCTCCAGCACACTTACTCCCACGGCACGAGCCAAGCGGGCCCATTGCATCCCCAATTCAGCTTCAGCCATGACCGCCATCACACGCGCATTCAACAGAAACCGTTCGCTTTCCAGAAGATCCATGAAATCCGCCTTACCCCCACTGCGATAACCCGCCTCGCTGGCGGAAAACCGTAATTCCGCTTGTGGAATCAATTCCTTGCGGGTGAGCTCCAACGTCCGTTGTGCCGCCTGGATTTGCGTCAAGGCGTCTTGAACCTCCTGCATCACCTGCCGCTCTGCCGCTTCGCGCGCCGCCTGCTCCGACTCAACCATGCGGTTGGCGCCGCGTATCCCGGCCCTAATCTTACTCCGCCAAATAGGCAACTCAATGCCCACCATAAACATCGCCTGATCATCTCCGGGCATACTCCGGTACTCCAACCCAACCTTATAATCAGGCAGGCTCTCTTTTCCCATATAGGCGCGTTCGGCCTGGGCACGTTCAATCCGAGCCTGAGCCAGTTGGAGTTCAGGCCGATGCACGAGTGCCTTGATGGAAATTTGCTCACCCTCATCCGCGGAAACAGATTGTTCAGGCGGACCTTTAACCCGGCCTATCACGGTTTTGACAGGCCGATTCATTATGGTATTGAGTTTATTCTTGAGGGTAAGTTCCCGCGCCTCAAGCTCAATCTCCTTCTGCTTGAGCATGGTGATTTCGGTTTGTGCTTTTAATACGTCCTGCTGCCCGTCTGCCCCTGTCGTGTAACGGAGCGTGGTGAGAGTTTCGATACGGCGCAACAACGCTTCCTCCGCCCGGATAATTTCAAGGGATTGCTGCGCCACACTTAACCCGTAAAAGGCTTCAGCAGCCAGCATCTCCACATCAAGGGTTGTCGCGGCCACCTCAAATTTCGCGGCATCGGCCGCTTTCGCCGTCATCACCTGCGTCAATCCCCGCTTACCAGGCCACGGGAATGTCTGCTCGATTTCGATCCGCTTCTCATCCGTATTTGGCCACTTCCCCCCATTGGCAGAATCCATGCCACGATAGGTCAACAGGGGATTGGCAAGAGCACCAGCCTGCTGCGAACGCGCTTCCATGGCGCCTGTTTTTTGTTTCAGCGACTGAAGCTGGGCATTGTTAGCCCATGATTCAGCAATGACCTGCGGGAGAGTCAGCGTATTGGTTCCCTCAGCCAATAGAGGTGGGACCGCCACAAGCAATATACCCACGATATAATGGACTTTCGAAATCACACGCTTACTCCCTTTCCCGCTGCCCACTGCCCACTGCTATTTAACCTTCTCCAACGCAACCCCTTCATTCTTGAATTTTTTCATATATTTCTCGGGATCCTTCTTAAAGGCCGCAGGGCAACCGTTGCAGCAGAAGTAAATCCGCTGCCCCTGATAATCGGCGAATACCTTATGATTCACAGCGCCGCCCATCACGGGACAGGTGGTTTGCGCTTTAACCGCTACCGCATTGGTTGGTTCAGCAAACGCCATTGCTGCCGACGCCAATATCACACCCACTAATAGCAATGCTTTCATCTTCTTATTTCCTTCCTCTATGTTTTTAGACACCTATTCACTCAGACATACACCTGCAAGAAGAACCGCCACCCGCCGATCGCATTGTGCAATCCATCGCCTTCACTTGCCGTTCAAAGATGATGCGTTGTTGAGGGGTCAATACTTCGTGCACACGATACATATTAACCAGCGTTGCCAATTCGCTCGCCGCCTGTGCATCGGACATTTCATCAATCAGTGATTGTGAACGTTCCAGTCCATTGGTTGCGGCAAATAATGACTCCATAAAGGCGTCACGGGCCTGACAATGTTTCATACAACAAGTTGACAGAGTTTTCGCCAAGTCCTGATGTATCCGCTGAATGTCAGCCTCCTGCACGGGAGTTAACTGCAACGATTCCTTCAACCAGCGTATGTCACGCAAGGACTCGATCGAGGACATAGGACGCGGCCCATATGCTCGGACAGCCAGCATGGCCGATAAAGCCACCAGGACCCCTGCCAACAAAATAGACAATCTTTTGTAGTTCATTTTATCTGCTGCGAAGCTAACTGCACATAGCCTCTGGTTAAACTTGAAGACTTCAGGATCTGGAAACGCGAATCCACCTGCGCCCCATCATGGTTTGAAATTTGCAGGGATAAGAGCAATCCCGCCGCCATACCTCCCAATGCCGCAAAAACATCCAGTGGCTTCACGTTATCCCTGAACCACGTGAAAATTCTCCCTGAATGCTTCTTTTGTGGGGCCGTTACACTTAACCGCCGCCATACCGTCTCATTAAAACCTGGCGCAGGGGTAATCCCCTTCCACTTCCCCAGTAACGCATCCAGTTTTTCATCATCTGGCACATCACTATTATTTTGATTCGTTTTCACGGCTCCCATTGCTCCCTTATACTAGTGAAACGTTGCTGGAAGGAATAACCCTCGCAGAAATATTATTTCGCAAGAAAAGCGGCCAATTGCTGACGCATGGACTGACGGGCCCGGTATATCCGTGATTCCACTGATTTAACCGAGGCCTTCATAATCACGGCGATATCGGCATAGGATTGCCCTTCATAAACCGAAAGCACCAATGCTGTGCGTTGATCTTCAGGGAGTTCGGCAAAGGCCGCGGAAATCGCCCGCTCCCGCTCCCTGTCGCCGGTGTCCAGCGCCGGATTACCCACGGCAACGGGCCCCAGCAGCGGGAATTCATCAAGCGACTGAACCGGTCGACGCTGGCGCCGTCGCAAAACATCAATCGCTGCATTGCGGGCCAATTGATACAGCCAGGTCGAAAAACGGTCGCGTGACGTGCGAAAGGTAAATGAGTCAAGCTTTTGATAGGCACGAACGAAGACATCCTGGGCGATATCTTCAGCCTCTTCCCGGCTCCCTACCAATCGGTAAACGAAATTAAGAATAGATCCCTGATAATAATCCATGAGCTGCGAATATGCGGCATGGTCACCCTCGCGGACTCTGTCCACCAAATCACGGTCTATGTCATGCCGGTCGGTCATGACCGTCTTATACCAATAGAATCTACTCGAGTCGATGAAGGAAAAAGAACTGATGAAAAATGAATCTGAAGCGCTTCAGATCGTGTTTTTGGGGTTAGCGACCGCTTGCTTCGCGACTTTGGCGATGTGTTGCGCATCCATCATTGCTTCTTGAAGGAAGCGTTCTCGAAAGACCGTTTCGAATATACCCTCGAAAAAACGCTAAACCTTTGCGGCAAGACGGCGACACTGGCCACCTCTCGCACCAACCGGAGCCATGATCTTACCGTTGACGGCAAGCAGGTGCCTCAATGCGGCGATCGGTCTGACGATCGAAGAAATGAGCCTTATCGATGAATACCGCAGGCTGAGCGGTCTCACCTACCTCGAACTTGCGATGGGCATCCACCCGACTGATGAAGGTCGTGTCGGCGGCCCGGAAATAGATATAAGACTCCGAACCCATCGGCTCGATAACTTCCACTGTTGCCTGAATCCGCGATGCCCCGGACAACTGCTCCGCGACCGCTGAGCCAATATCTTCAGGACGTAAGCCCAGAGTCACAGCCTTGTCGATATATGCCCCCAATGCGGCCTTGTCTTTCTCCGGCACAGTCAAACGCATCCCGCCGGGTCCTTCGAACTGTAGCGCCCCGTTCGCCATCCGAATCGTGCCTTCAAAGAAATTCATCGGCGGCATACCGATGAACCCGGCAACAAACCGGTTGATCGGGTTGTTGTAGAGTTTAAGGGGCTCGGCAACCTGCTGGATTAACCCGTCTTTCATCACCACCAGACGCTGCCCCATCGTCATCGCCTCAACTTGGTCATGCGTCACATAAATCATGGTGGTATTCAACTGATGATGGAGTCGACTGATCTCCACCCGCATCTGAACCCGCATCTTCGCGTCCAGGTTGGAGAGCGGTTCATCGAACAGGAATACGGCCGGCTTGCGAACGATGGCACGGCCCACCGCCACACGCTGGCGCTGGCCACCCGACAAGGCCTTAGGGCGTCGTTCCAGAAGTTCCCCGATGCCGAGAATCTGGGCGGCCTCCTGCACCCGCGCCTCAATTTCCTTCGCAGGAAACTTCCGCAGCTTAAGACCGAATGCCATGTTCTCCTTCACGGTCATGTGTGGATAGAGAGCATAATTCTGGAAGACCATGGCGATATCACGATCCTTGGGCGGCACGTCATTCACCACCCGATCACCGATACGAATCACGCCCCCACTGATTTCCTCCAGGCCCGCCACCATCCGCAGCGTGGTGGACTTGCCGCACCCGGAAGGCCCGACAAATACCACAAATTCCCCATCCCGGATCTCTAAATTAAAATCCGACACCGCCTTGACGTTCCCGGTATATATCTTGTCGACATGTTCCAGTGTAACTTTAGCCATAGTTTCTCCTCATCAACTCGAAGAAATCAAACGAGCGTAGATGCTTCTCCCTGGCCCCATTCGCTGTATCCATGCTGACAAAATCTACCGTTACGGAGACTTTCATCGTTGCCTGGTTGGCGGGATCCCCCGAAATGGTCCCAAATGCAATTCAGTCGTGACTAAACACCATTTTTTCCGCCTCCACACCACGGATGGCTGTGAGCTTTTTGATAATGGAAGAACATTTCTTCTCGTCTCCGACGAGTTCAAGCAGGATGATCCCGCTGGACGAGGAGCTACTTCCCTCAACATCATGCAATCCCAATCGGGTCTTGATGTGGATCCCGTATTCAGTGAATACCTTCTGCACAGCACCCGCATGTTTAACTCGATCCGTGATATGAACGCCTACAATGATGTGTTTGTGTGTTTTCATGACTCTTTATTTACCACAACACGAAGGGGGTTAAAAATAAATTCATTTTCTCAATTGTTAATACCAGTCGTTTAACTGGTGTTTAGGATTACCAAAATGCAAAATGGTAAATAAGCGAGGGAAGATAACATGAACCTGAAGCATAGGATTATCAAAGGGTTGGTGGCCGGGAGTCTGATGGCCTGGGGAGCTTTTATGGCGACAGCCGAAACCATCAAGGTTGACGACACCATCTACGCCAATCTCTCCAAGCAATACCAGATCGAAGTCGAGCAGGCTAGAGTCCGGGAACAGCTGGCGGACCTGCAGCAACGCACTGCGGCGGCCGAGGCACGCGCTTTGCGCGCTGAGCGGGCAGCGGAGGAAGCCTACTGGTCAAGACCGACCGTAACCTACGTCTCTTCCCCCTGGATTCAGAGTTACCCCCGCTACTGCCCACATACCCCCACATCCCGAAAAATGTCGCCAACAAACCTCTTCAAATCGGGAAACTCGACAAATTCCCCCAGAGTGACGATCAGTGTGAAATCCGACACGAATATCAAGCAATAATCATCCCAACGGCTCTCACATTGACTTAAAGAGTTCTGTTTCCTATGCTATATGACCTATGACGACTGCATTGCCGACCAGTTTAACGGGGTTGCTGAAACGCACTGGACTCCTGTCTGATGCACAGATCACCACCCTGCTCCAACATGCCCAGCAGAACGACCTTTCCATAACCCGTGCGGCTGTCGCCCAGGGGTTTACCACCGAAGATGCATTTCTCGAATCACTCGCCACAGTACTGCATGTCCCCTTTCTACGTCTTGGCACCATGTCCATCGAAGCGTCTATTCTGGAAAAACTACCTACCCGGACTGTTTTTCAATACAACGTCATCCCCTATTCCATTGAAAATGGAGCCCTGATGGTGGCCACCAACGATCCGTTTGATAGCGGACTCGTGGACGCCCTACGTCTGGCCTCTGGCATGAGGGTTAAGCTCGCATTGGGCTTGCTGAACGATATCGCCGGTGCCACAAAGAAATTCTACGGTGTCGGTGCGGATACGATGGAAAAACTGATGCAGGACGACCATCGTATCGAGGTTGCTCCCGACGATGCCCTCATGAAAACCGATCTGGGTGAACTTGATCAGGAAGCCTCGATTGTCCGCTTCGTGAACCAGATTATCTGGGAGGCCTATCAGGAACGCGCCACAGATATACATATGGAGCCGATGGAAACCCAGTTACGCATCCGCTACCGGGTTGACGGGGTATTACATCAGACACCGCTTCCCGCGCAGCTCTCCCGTTTTCAGGCCGCCATTATCTCGCGTATCAAGGTTATGGCCAATATGGATATTGCCGAAAAACGCCTGCCGCAGGACGGACGTATCGGCATGCGCATTCAGGGCGAGGACATTGACATCCGTGTATCCACCTTGCCCACCACCTATGGCGAGAGCGTCAGCTTGCGGTTGCTTATGCGAGGCAAGGAATTCATTGGCCTCAGACAGTTGGGCCTCCGCGAACGGGATGAAACCATTATCCGGAAGATCATTGAAAAGCCCAATGGTATCATTCTTGTAACCGGGCCAACGGGGTCGGGGAAATCAACTTCTCTGTATGCCTATCTGCACGAGATCAACACCATTGATCAGCGCATTATTACGGTCGAGGATCCGATTGAATATGAAATGGCGGGCATCAACCAGTGTAACGTCAAATCTGAAATCGGACTGACCTTCGCCAATGCCCTGCGCTCTATCCTGCGTCAGGATCCGGACATCATCATGATCGGTGAAATCCGGGACTTTGAAACTGCCGAAATTGCCATTCGAGCCTCGCTGACAGGTCATTTGGTGTTCAGTACCCTGCATACTAACGATGCAGGCGGCGCGGTTACCCGACTGCTCGATATGGGGGTAGAACCCTTTCTTGTGGCTTCATCCCTGGAAGCAGTCGTTGCCCAACGTTTGGTACGTCGACTCTGCCCGGCCTGCAAGCGCCCGGTCAAAAATCCAGACATGGTTCTGCTGGGAAGTCTTGGATTTCCTTTGGATAAAATCGCCACAGCGAGCATGCATGAGCCGGTCGGCTGCGAAAAATGCCGAATGACTGGATTCCGGGGGCGAACCGGCCTTTATGAATTGCTTGCGATTTCTGAGGGTATTGAGCATCTGATCCTGCAACGCTCCTCCTCCAACGCCATCAAACAAAAGGCAGTTGAGGAAGGGATGCAGACTTTGCGCGATGACGGCTGGATCAAGGTGCTTGAAGGTATTACCACCGTGGAAGAAGTGGTTCGCGTCTCGGAGGATGCCGATTGATTTTCAACTACATAGCCAAGGATAAAGCCGGACAACGTGTGGAAGGCTCCATTGAGGCCAATGACCGACTGGCCGCACTGCGGCAAGTCGAAAAAACCGGATTGATCCCGGTATCGATTACCTCCGTAACCACCCCTAATAAACCCAAAGCCACCAAGTCCACGGCCCCGGCCGCCAAGTTCAGCTTTAGTTTTAACAAGACCCCGCGTATGAAGCCCCGTGAAATCCTGGTCTTCTCCACGGAACTTAGCGATCTACTCGCTTCCGGCATGAATCTCGGCCAGGCCTTATCTACCCTGGCCAACCGAAAAACGGGATCTTCCTCGGATGACATTATCCGGGATCTCCGGGATCAGATCATCCAGGGAACAACCCTCTCTGACTCCATGGCCAAACATCCGAAATCATTTCCCTCGCTCTATGTCAGTATGGTCAAGGTTGGTGAAGCCAGCGGCGCATTGGCTGAAATCATGTTACGGCTGGTCGAGCACTATGAACGCATGCAGGATATGAAGGAAAAAGTGGTCATGGCCCTTGTTTATCCAATCATAGTTCTCGTTATGGGAATTGGTACCATGATCTTCTCGATGGTATTTGTGATCCCGAAATTTTCCGCCATATTTCTTGAAATGGGAAGTACGTTACCCCTCCCTACTCGCATGCTGATTTCCCTGAGTAATGGCATGCTCAAGTACGGCTGGCTGGTACTTGGCTTAACGATACTCGGAAGTTTCCTGCTGAACCGCTACCTGAACACGATGGAGGGGAAGCAACGGTGGCACCGCATCCAATTGAAAGCCCCCTTTATCAAGGGCATTGTCGCCGCCAGTACCTATGCCAATTTTGCCCGGACGTTGAGTACACTCCTGAGTAACGGCGTTCCGGCCCTGCAGGCTTTGACTATCGTTGAAAAAACCGTTGATAACGTGGTTATCGCCGCCGAAATCAGGAATGCGCGCGACCGGGTTACTGACGGCACCACCATTTCCGGGCCACTAGCGGCGGGGAAAGTATTCCCCCCCCTCATGACAGATATGCTGGCCATTGGAGAGCAAACGGGGGATATGGCCAGTGCCTTGAAACATATTGCCCATCGTTACGAAAACGAATTGAATAGAAATGTTAAACTGTTTACCACGGCGCTGGAACCGATATTGATCGTGGTCGTCGCACTGCTGGTTGGCTTTATCGCTGTCAGTATCGTCATGGCCGTTTTTAACATCACCAGTGGTTTAGGGGTCTAAAGGAGAAAATTATGAATACAAAGAAAATTACATCCGTCCTATCGTTAAAGTCAAAAGATCATAATCGGCGTTCCGGCTTCACGTTGGTGGAAATTCTGCTTGTAGTCGCCATTTTAGGCATCCTCGCTGGCGTGGCCACTGTCAGCATCAGAGGACGTATGCTCGGCAGTCAAATCGCGGCGGCGCGCACGAGCATACAGGCCATAGGAACGGCCATCGATACCTATGAAGTGGATAATGGGGTGCTACCCGCAAGCCTGCAAAGCCTTCTGACTAAAGGCAGCGAGTACAACTGGAACGGCCCCTATTTGAAAGATGGCCGCATGCCCAAAACCCCCTGGGGTGATGATTTCGTCTATGCTGTCAAAGGCGAGTCGTATGAACTCAAGGCCCGTAAACCTGATGGCGAGTTCGTTACAAATTAATTGAACCTTGCACTTTCCATTCCCTGGAGGCGCCGTTCACCTTCCCCCGGTTTTACCCTTGTGGAAATCCTGATGGTGCTTGCCATTATGGGGATTATGACAATTGTGGCTATGCCCTCGCTCATGAAGTCCATCCGGGGCAACCGGCTGCGGGTAGGAACCCGGACTGTCGTCATGGCCGCCAATTATGCACGCACCAGCGCCATTCTACGAAATCAGGAAATGAAGCTGACCCTCGACAAGGAAAACAACCTGGTGAGTGTCGCCCCCCTCCGGACAGCTACGCCCGCCCTTCCCGGAGATCAGATCTTCAAATCCGAAGACAATGTACCGGTGTCGGCCCCTGTCCCCGATCCTGACGCCCCCCAGGAACCTCAAACAGCGGTACCTTTTAGCAGTATTACCCGCAAACTAGATGCGGTACAGATTGAATCCTTTACGGTAGACGGCAAGAAAAGCGGCATGAAAGGCGAACCGGCAGCGATTGTCTATCAATCCAACGGCCGTTGCACTCCCTTCGAAGCACGCGTCGTTGATGAATTCGGCAGCAGTATGCTTGTTACCGTGGATGCCGTCGGGGCAATCAAAGTCACCCAGAAAGGAAATTGAGGCGTGCCCAGATCCCCAAAAGCAGGCATGACACTTGTCGAGATTCTGATGGCTCTCGCCATCCTGGCCATTTCGGCAGGGGTGCTTATGACCGCCACCTCGCGTTGTCTTGCTGTCGTCAGCACGGCAAAGAATTACTACGAGGCGCGTCGTATTCTGGAAATCGGAGAACTTGATTATCCGCTTCTGGTTGTTCAGAAAAAAAACGAAAAGGAACTTAAGGCACTGAACCTGAATGTGGGCCCCATCGAATACCCTCCCCTCAACTTCACCTATCAACGCACTTCTGAAAGGGATGCCGAAAAAGAAGATCTGGTTGTCGTGAAGAGCCGCGTCACCTGGTCCGCTAAAGGGAGACAGGCTTTCGAAGAAGTGACCTCGTACTTGTACTATACAAATGATCTGGGGTTGTGAAACATGAATTTGGGATCATCCATAGTTTTCTCATTTGGAGTGCGGCGGCTTGACGCCGCTTTCCAGCCGCCAGGCTTGACGGGCTGCAACACCCAAAACGGTGCGTCAAGCCGCACCGAAGAAAAGCGGCGTCAAGCCGCCGCACTCCAAAATGGTTTCACCCTGATTGAGCTTCTAGTAGCCCTTTCCATCATGACTCTGGTATGTGGGGCGTGTTTCATGCTCCTCTCCTCCGTCAGTAAAGCCTGGCAGCGGGGCACAGCACTCAGCAAAGATCTCCATGCCGGCGACTTTGTCATTGAGCAACTGGTGAGCGCCTTGCGGTCAGCCCGTTACCGCGGGGGGGATGATGGATTGATCCTCAAAAAGAGTGGCAGCGGGAATGCGTCATCCGACAGCATTTCGTGGGTCAAGGAAGGGTCGGATCTGGTAGGCGTTAATTCCTATATGGCCAAAACGTTCCACCATGTCCGGTTTTTTATCGGGCAGGATAAAAATGGCAATCGTGGTGCGGCCTATACGGCTTGGGGTGACGAGTATCTTCAGCCGGACGACTTTGAGCCCGACACCCTTGAACCGGAAGTGCTTTCAGACCGAATTACCGGCCTCGGCATCCGCGTGGCGACCAATGACTTCGAATCCGAAAAGATCGAGTGGCTGGATGAATGGGAGGGCAAATGCAATTTGGGGGGAGACCTCACCAACCATCTCCCCCGCTTTGTCGAGATCACGCTGTATCTGCAACCACTGGAAGAGGGAAAACCGCCGCTTGAAATGCGCCGCCTGGTGGAAATCCCCATCGCCAAGGAGGGAATACGATGAAGCGCGGTTCCGCATTGATCATCGTCCTGTGGGTCGTCGCCCTCCTCTCAGTTCTGATCGGGGGATTTGCCTTTGACATGCATGTCGAAGCGAAAATCGTGTCCCACCTGCGCAAACGACTGAAAGCCGAATATCTCTCCAAGGCAGGTCTGGAATACGCCCAGGCGCTTTTCATACATAGTCAGGAGGTCAAAGGCAAAGGGGATAGCGACGAAATGAAGGGGAAATATTGGTATGACTCAGCCAAACGGTTACGCCAAGGCTACGCCATTATGGGATTGACGGTAAAGCTTGGGGAGGGAACCTTTATTCTCGATATCCTTCCTGAACCCGCACTCAGAAACCTTAACGCTATAAAAGATGATGAGGATTGGGATGCCATCTTTACGGTTGGCGGTGTGCCGGATGATATTAATCTAAGAAAGGAACTGATCGACTGCCTTTACGACTGGAGAGATCCTGATGATGATCGCAGCACGGATGGGGCAGAAACTGATGACTATTATGCCCGACTTGATCCCCCCTATAAGGCAAGGGGGCATAAGGCAACTGTTTCCAGTAAAACCTCAAAAGTCATGACACCTGACAAAATGGTAAATCTGGACACAATAGAAGAACTGCTCCTTATCAAAGGATGGAGCCATGCCATCCTTTACGGAGGCTATGCCGAAGACGGGGATACCAACAGTGCCCCAATGACCGGCATCGCTGACCTGCTGACTGTCAGCCCGGAAGCCGGGGAAACTGTCAATATCAATGCCGCCTCAAAACGTGTACTCATGACCCTCCCCGGCATTGATAGCACACTGGCGGATGCCATTATTGCCGAACGGGAAAAGGGCGGCAGACAAGGTTTGACAGGGGGCGCGCAAATAAGTGAAGATTACTTCTATACAGACGTGAACAACTTGTTTAGCCGGGTTCCCGAGCTCAACAGACTCACGGCTGAAGAGCAACAGCGCCTGAAAGCGCTGGGAGGAACCGCCTCCTCCGTGCTTAGAGTGCGTTCATCGGGAGTGGTTCATGGGGTTGAATACCGGATGACCTCCACGCTTGGAGTAACCGCATCAGGTAACGGAACGGCTCAAATACGCAAATAAGTAAAGATTATGGCTGTTAAAGTTCTTACAAGTTTAGCTGTGCGGTCCCACTCATTGGAGTGGGCTGTTCTGCATAAAGTAGGTGAAAAGAACTCCTCAAGCCCGTCTCGTTCTGTCGAATTGGATCTTGGCGAGAAGCAAAAAGATCTGATAACGGCTCTCCAAACCGACCGAGATCGGCTGATTGATGAGATCCGCACCAAATGCGGTCGTGTACCCGCTCCGGTCAGCATCGGAATTCCGGCCTCGTGGGTCTTGCTGAGGATCGCGGAACTCCCCTCCGGCAGTCCTGAAGAAATCAAAAGCATGGCTGAACTTCAAATCGATAAGTTTTCCCCGTTCCCCATCGAGGAATCAGCCATTTCTCACGAAATCCTTTCAGAACAGGACGGGCGTTGCCGACTTCTGTTAAGTGCGATCCGCACCGATACCATCAATCTTCTGGCGGGTGCCTTGCGGGCTGCCGGCATCGAACCCAAATGGGTGGATATCAACCTTCTAGGCTGGTGGAAATTGATTCAGGATGCTGGCAAAGTCCAACAAACCGGCCTTCAGGTTTCCATTATTCTGGAAGACTCATCTTGCGATATCATCATCGCCTCTGCCGGAATTCCTATTGCCATGCGCTCTTTAAGTGGCATGGACGAGATACCCGCCGCTGAAGCAGATGAAGAGATCGCCAGGGAAACCGCATTAACACTCTCGTCCCTGGATTTGAATCACGACGGAGTTCATCCGGTCTCCTTTTCCGTCTGGCACAGGGGCGAAAGTCCAACGGGCCTCATCAAAGTTTTCGCTGATCAGTTCCAAATCACGGCGCACCCCGAAGCCCTTGATGCTCTTCCCTCGCTCGCTGAGGGCTTGCTCCGCCGAACTGAAACCAGAACTTCCGGAAGAATGGATTTGGCGCCCATCGCCTGGCTGCAAACGGAAACGGCCTTGCGAACAAAGCGACGGGTGATCATCATTTCCATTGTCGCGGCGTCCCTCTGGCTCACAGGAATGCTAGCCCTTTTCGGGAGTATTCAATTCCAAAAAAGCAGCATCGATTCACTCACCCGTGAACTGACAGAACTCAAAGGGCCGGCGGAAAAAGTGAAAGCCGTACGGGAGCGGACTCAGGGGTTGACCAAATACATGGATCGTTCCTTCTCCGGACTGGAATGTCTGCGTGAAATCAGTGACCGACTCCCCCAGGGAATCACGCTGAAATCCTTTAATTACCACAAGAACAAGAATCTCGAGATGAGTGGTGAGGCAGAGGAATATGCACAGATTGCTGATTTCAAAAAGGATCTAGAACGTTCCAAGCTCTTTATCGCCTCGGAATTATCACGTACCCGCCGCACCAAAGATGGCAAAGAGGAATTCAAAATCGTCTGCACCTTGCCGGGAGGTGAACAGCCATGAAAATTTCACCCCGGGAAATGGTACTTGTATGGGTAACGGGCATCGTGGCCCTGGCTGGGCTCACCTTCTTTCTGGTTGATCCCCAACTTAAGGAGTGGAAGGTATTATCAGAAAAGAAAGCCACACTCACACGCGAGGTAGAAAAACAAAAATACCTGATCTCCCAGGCCCCAAAGTGGGAGACCCAACTCAAGAGTCTGAAAAAGAGATTGCCCACCCATCCGCAAGGGAAAGACGTCAGCACAGATCTCCAGATTCTCATTGAGCGTCTCGCCAAGGCGAATAATTTGAATCTGATCAGCCGTGACGCCGAAAAGGAGACGCTCAAAGGCAGCATGTACGAAGTGGCGATCAACTGCAAATGGGAGGGAAAACTGGCGTCTCTAACCCGTTTCCTCTTTGATCTGCAAAAGGAAGATGTTATTTTAGACATCAGTCAATTAAGCATTGCACCAAATGAGAAATTGGTATTGCGAGGGGGATTCACGGTTTACTGCTCGTACTCCAGAGTCCTCACCGCCGGTGGCGAAAAAGAATAACCGAACTCAAAGGCTATAAAATGACGTCTTTCCAGTGCACAATGAGAAGTCTTTTCGGGATACTGGCGCTGGCCGGATCCCTCTTCCAGCTATACCCCGCCCAGGCGCAGGGATTCCCCCCTACCGTTCGTCCAGCTTCGCCTCCAGCCATTACACGCGCCCCTGCTGAAACCAAAGCAGATACCAATCGGACAGTTGAGCTAAAGTTTAATCAGGCACCTCTGGACTCGATCCTGCAATACTATTGCTCAGAATTGACCGACCGCACCCTGCTGCAGGCCCCTAACGTCAACGCCATCATCACCCTGCGCAGTCAAACCCCCCTGACTGTTCCCGAGGCGATTCAAGCCATCAAGGCCGTTTTGGCCATGAATAACATCGCTTTGATCAATCAAGGCGATAAGTTCGTTAAGGCTGTCCCCATCACTGCAGCCCCTCAAGAGGGACTTCAAATCCAGACCAATCAAGCCGACCAGGTGATTCATCCTGAAACCGATGAACTCGTCAGTGAAGTCGTTCCCCTGAAGTTTATTGACCCGGCTGAAGCACAAAAGGCCATTGCCGGCCTCATCCATGCCTATGGAAAAATCCTTCCTTTGGAACGAATTAACAGCCTTCTGATCGCGGATACATCCGTTAATCTCAATCGCATCAAAGACATCCTGGCCCGTATTGATCAGCCGCTGGACATCAAAGAGTCCATACACATCCTGCAAATGCGCAACTCCAAACCTTCGGATATCAAAACAAAACTGGAAGAAATCATTGCGGACCAGAAAGATAAGGAAAAGCAGCCTACCGTCCGTCGTTTAAACACCTCAGGCGCGCCCGGAGTTGACACCACCCCCGTGACCATTCCCGGCGTGATCCGAGCCCGCAACATGATTCCCACCGGAACCCCGAAAACTACTGACGCCACAGAGGGAAGTGACTCAAGCGACGACCGGATGATCAGGGGCAATGTTAAAGTCATCGCCGATGACCGGACAGGCTCCCTGATTATTATTACCCGCGAGGAAAATATGAAATTTTTCGAGCAGGTTGTGTCCGCGCTGGATGTGGGAACCGCCCCGGACGTGACCATCGAGGTCATACGCCTTGAGTATGCTGATGCCGAGGAAGTAGCGTCCATGCTGAACGCCTTGATCGGGGCAGCCGCTAGCACAACCTCAAAATCTTCCACTCCGAAAAAGACAAGTGCCACCAGCAGTACGGCGGCTCGCACCGATGGCACCCCCGGCTCAACAACGACAGCCGCCGCCCGCGAAGAGCCTCGCAGTTATCAGCTACAGGAATTTATTGACCAGCAGCGGCAACTAGCCAGTGCCAAAGGCCCCGAGGGCAAGACCAAGGTCGGTCAACTTTCGGCAGAAAATATCAAAATTCTCGCCGATACACGGATCAACGGCTTGATTCTCATGGCCAGCAAAGCCGATATGGCGGCACTGAAAGACATTCTGAAGGGGATGGATGTCATGCTCTCGCAGGTGCTGATCGAAGCCGTTATCATGCAAGTATCATTGGACAAGAATCTGGAACGCGGCGTGGACTGGGTTCAACGCTCCATGATTGCCTATAATGGTCGCAATGGCGGGCGGAATGCAGAATTCGGATTTGCTGGCGCTGGCGGTGGCGGGAAAGGCACTCCCATAAACGCCACAACCATCAACTCATCGGCAGGTATTGGAGGCGCTGGCGGACTTACTTACTATTTCACCCAGTTCGGACTCAATCTTGACGCGGTGATCAAAATGTCGCAAAGCGATAATCGCTCAAAAATCATCGCCTCACCCATCATCCTCACCACCGATAACAAGGAAGCTAAAATTGAAGTTTCTGATGAAGATTATTTTTACAAAGGCGTCAGTTACGTCGGGTCTTACGGGGCAACCTCACAACAATCCGTCCCCAATGTTGAAGCCAGGAAAGTCGGGTTAAGCTTGGTAGTCACCCCCCGTATCAACGCCAAAAAGTTCGTTGTGATGGAAATCGCCCAAAAGATCGAGGATATTTCTAGTTATAAAACCATCGTCGACAGCAGTGGTAAAAATGATTGGCCGATAGTCTCCTCACGCGAAATGACCGCCTCAGTCTCTGTCCGAAATGGTGAAACAATTATTCTCGGAGGACTGGTTAAAAATCATAATACTGAGAACAAGAACGGCATACCCTTCCTCAACAAACTTCCTTTCATCGGTTTTCTTTTTGGTGCAGCCAGTGATACCGGTAAACGCTCCGAGATTGTGGTATTCATCACCCCTTATGTTCTCGACTCGCCGGAAGAAATTGAAACTGAGTCAGCCCGCCGTAAGGCAGCTTTAAGTGCTGACTCCGCGGGAATGTGGGAAAAGGGCTGGTCAGACAGCAATCTGGCAGACCCGCCGAAAAACAGCAGGGGCTGGAAAAGTCTTTTGAAATAACGAAAGGATTCCTGATGAAAGTTATTTATGTGTTCACCATAACGCTGTTCGCCTGTTTGGGGACAGGGTGCAGTTCTCTGAAAGTTATTGAAGGCAATGTCTCTCCCCCTAAATGGGTCGCTGACACCTCTCTTGCGGCAAACTGCGATCCTACCAACTTTATCTATGCAAGTGGTATATCCACTTATACCCTCGTCCTGGAAGAAGGCATCAATGATGCACGTCATGACGCTATTCGTAAACTTGCAGAACGGGCCGGGGTGACGGCAGACGATGTCTACCGTACAAGTCGCAGTGACAAGTACAGTTCGACACAAACCGGCATGCCAAATGTGCCTCAGGTTATTGACAATTCACATAAAGCCGTTCAAACAACAGGCAAAGTTGAATCAAAAACCACGCTCACTCCTCAAGCCACACATACTACACAAATCCGACTTCACGACGTTGATCAGGCCCTGATCTGTTACACGGTCTGGCAGTATGGTCCAAGCCTCTGGGCTCGAACCTGGTACGGTGACACGGCTTTACGCTTTTATGATGTCTATGTGATCATGCGTTGCCCTAAAGCTGAATTCGAGGCCGCTCTCAAAAAGGAGCGGATCAATGACAGCTATGAGGTTACGCCTATAAAACCTTAATTTGCGCTTTTCTTATACCCGATTTCCCTTTATTGTTGGCGAACTTTGCGAACAAGGGAATGTATATGAGTAATGTCAAAAAAGCGTTAATTACGGGTATCACAGGGCAGGATGGCTCCTATCTGGCAGAATTACTTTTGCAGAAGGGATACGAGGTCACCGGCATTGTCCGTCGGTCCAGTTCGATCAGTCGAACACGTATTGACCATCTCCTCGACAGAAATCTCAAACTACACCTTGAATACGGGGATCTTGCGGATAGCTCCTCGCTCCGTCATGTCATGACCAAGGTTCAGCCTGACGAGGTTTATAACCTTGCGGCCCAATCCCACGTCCGAATTTCTTTCGATCAACCGGAATATACAGCGGACGTCACAGGACTGGGCGTGTTGAGGGTTTTGGAGGCGATTCGCGACTACAACAACGCTACAGGCTCAAAAGTCCGATTCTATCAGGCTTCCTCTTCTGAAATGTTTGGGGCCGCTAAGCCGCCCCAAAGTGAAGCCACTCCGTTCCACCCGCGTAGTCCCTATGCCGTGGCAAAAGTGGCTGGTTTCTGGCAAACGGTCAACTATCGGGAATCGTATGACATGCACGCCAGCAATGGCATTTTGTTCAACCACGAGAGCGAGCGACGCGGCGAGAACTTCGTTACCCGCAAGATCACCCGGGCGGCAGGCCGGATCAAGGTTGGACTGCAAAAAAATCTGGCACTCGGGAATCTGGATGCCAAGCGCGACTGGGGCCATGCCCGCGATTACGTGGAGGCCATGTGGTTGATGCTGCAGCAAGAAAGACCAGACGATTACGTTGTTGCAACAGGCGAATCCTATAGCGTCAGGGCATTTCTGAACGAGGTCTTTGGCCACCTTAACCTCAACTGGCAGGACTTTGTTAAAATTGACCCCCGCTTCTACCGCCCGGCTGAAGTGGATTATTTGCTGGGTGATCCGGGTAAGGCCATGAAAACACTCGGGTGGAAACCAAAAATTACCTTTAAAGAACTGGCCCGACTCATGACTGAATTCGACCTTGAACTAGCACAGCGTGAGGCCCACGCCGCTTCCTTCAACGGAAAAGTGTGATAATCAGACTACTCCATGGCCTCACTTCTGGCGATGGAAACAGAATTACGCCGAGAGCCGATCCCTAACGGGACCGGCTCTTCTTACAAAAGGAAGCATCCATGCGTTTACATTACATGTGCAGTAACTGCGGGGCGGAGATGGACGTCTCAGACCGCGAAATCCAGAATTTGGAACAGACGGGCCTGTTCCAGAAGCGGCTTCAGTGCTCTATTTGTAATGTTTTCATTGCCATTCCCGATGCCAGGTTGACGAACCGGTCTGAAATTTCAGGCTATCGTATCTCGTCACGGGTAGAAGTCGATGGCCCCCGTGAAATCTACGCAGCTGAACATATCCAGACCCATCGAAAAATGGAATTGCAGATACTCCATGCCCCCTTTGCCGAAAGCGGTGAACCCTCCGCCCTTTTCCTGAATGACATGAACCGGTACATGAAGATCAGGCATCCGAACCTGATCAGTATTCTGGATGCTGGCCGAACCAGTGAAGGAATATATTTCGTCGCATGGCAACGAATCAAAAACAAATCCCTGGAATACCGGATGTGGGAAGGCGGGGCACTGGAGCTCAAGCCTGCTCTACATTTAGCCACTCTTATCGGACAGGTTCTGGAATGGCTTTGGACTCAACATGGATTAATTTACGGGCACCTTTCACCCCGCCGCATCTGGATTGCACCAGACAAAACCGTGCAGTTATTCAACACGATTCTATCCCCACTCGTAAAAGATCAGCCCCCCTCCTTCCCCTTGGATACGTTAATGGCAGGCATGCCAGGGTTCTTGAGCCCCGAGATACTGAACGGCTCCACTCATCTGGATTGCCGCAGTGACATGTACGCCCTAGGTGCGACCCTCTACAACATGCTGACAGGTACCGCACCATTCTGCGGACTGAATCCTCAACAAATCCAAGAGGCCCAAGCCAGCTCTTCACTACCCGATCCCCGTACCTTAAGACCTGATCTTCCCACAGCCGTCGTGGAATTTTTAAAATCAACATTAGCCCACGATCCCTCAGATCGCCCCCAGGACTGGTCTACTTTCCTAAGCCAGCTCGCCAGCCTTCAAAAAGATCAGCCTATTCCCCAGCCTGTCCACATGGCGAGCCATTCGGTGCTCATCCAACTGGAGCCGTCCCTGATTCCGCCCATTTCGAAGAAAATTGTCATCCAGAGAGCAAGCCGGAACCCGATCAGGACCAAGACTCCGACAACCGCACCAGCAGCGAATCCCTCACGGGCCTTCTTCGGAATATTAGCCGTCGGCCTCATCACCGTCATCGCATTTCTCACCTGGCTGGCCACACGCGTTCCACCGCCCTCCCCCCCGGCCAAGTTAGTGTTCCGTACCACCACGAATTCATCTTTGTCATCCACGACAATCACCCTGCCACCCCAACAACCTCACCTCAAACCCTCCAACACGGTTTCAAAGATCCTCCAACCCACTAATTCCTTTGATGCGCTTTATCGGTCTACCCAGGAGTACCTGAAAAACAACCCTATGGATTACGATGGCCTGCTGGCGCAATACGATGCCCTGCTGATCATGACTGAGACAACGAAACCCCATTGGCACGCCCGGATTCTGGATGAACGACGCGGGATCGAAATGACAAAATCCTTCGCCTTGGATCGCGCCCTTGAGGAAATCCAACAAAAGACCGAAGAATTTGATAAAAATGCAAACTACGCCGCCGGCATTTCCTGGTTAACCAGCTATCAGGGTGTCTTCTCGAATCAGACAAGCGCATTGAGGGACAGTCTTTGCAGCAACCTCGTTCTGCATGCGCATGTAAACGCTAACACCTCCAGGGCCAAACAACAAAAACAACAGGCAACACAGCACGATGAGCTGACGGCGAAACGCAAAAGCTTTCTTGAAGTGATTGCAAAAGCTGTTCTGGCTAATAATTTTGAACAAGCACGCAAAAACATTCAGAACTGGAATACCCCTTCCGATTTGGGCTGGTCTAAAACGCAACAGGATGACCTGCTCTCTCAATTAGGGCTTATCAGCAAACTTTCAGAGAAAATCATGGAGCGCTACCACGCCATGATCGGTACGACTGTAAAAATTGAACTCATCAACGGCTTAATCAGCGGCAAGTTGATCGCGGTTGAAAATCAAGTGCTTACGATCCAATCCCTCTCCGCCGATGGCGAAATCATTACCCTTCCGGTCTCCATCGATAAAATTCGCCCTCAAGATGTCTTTCTCCGGCTTGCCAGTCTGAATCCTTTAGAACGAGGCCTGCTTCAAGGCTTCTTTGCCTGCCAGCACAACGATGACAAACTGGCTTTAGCCAGTTTCACAGGCATGACCAACAGTCTCCTGGTAACGGCGCTTATAGCCCATATTGAGGAGACCATAAGCCAGACCCGCGAGGCGGAGGCACAAAAAGCACTCAATGCCGTATTGACCCTGGCAGGCATCAACCCCGATAAGAAGGATGCGTCAACTCCGATTGCGTTACAGATTGACCAGACTTCCTTCCCCGATTTTCAATGCCTCAAAATCAAGGAGGCCTCACAACGTTTTACCGAGCTGTACGGCCGCAGCTCTACAGCGCAAAATGCAGCCCCCATTCTGACTGCCTTGAACGACGTTTCCCCCATCGTTCGTAAAATCGACCTGGTGACCTTGGAAAACATGATGAATACCCTGAAGGCTTGGAAATCAGGGGAGACCCACCTGCTGTTTTCTTATCGGATCGACGGAGCGCTTGCCTGTCTCGATTTGTCGGAAAACAGAATTCTCCCTGACCTATCGCCCTTAAAGATTCTTCCTTTTAAAGAACTTTCATTCCGAAAATGCGGAATGACTAAATTGCCCTCACTGGAAGGCTTCCGCATCAATCGTCTGGACTTGAGTGACAGTGCTATCGTCAACTTAACGGGACTCAAGGGGGCTTCCATTGACACGCTCATACTCTCAGGCACTCAAGTGGCGAGTCTTCATGTTCTGAAATCAGTACCCGTCCGTGTCTTCCATGCCGAAAATTGTGAGAATCTGTCGGACCTATCCGGCCTGGCGACGACAAATCTTACCAATATCGTCCTGACAGGCTCCGCCGTCTCGGACCTGTCTCCTTTGGAAAATGCCCCCCTGATCAGCGCCGACTTTTCAAATTGCACATTAATTAACGATCTGAAGCCCCTCAGTCGGTGTCCCCTCACAGAGTTGAACATTGCGGGATGCCATCGCATATCAATGATTTATGCCTTGAAGGGACTTCCTTTACGAAAGCTCAATATCAGCGGCACAAAAGTCAGTGATCTTGGACCGCTGACAGAAATGCCATTAGAGACATTGATTCTCGCGAACGCCCGAAACATTACGGATCTTACGCCGCTGGCCAATAATAAATCACTGCAAAGCCTGACGCTCCCCACTGATTCGGTAAACGTGACCTGCCTGCGCCAACACAAAACACTTGAAGCCATCGGCTTCCCTGCTCCGATTAGGGCTGCCCTGTTTTGGCAAAAACAGGAATAACAGACCTGCGCCCCCCCTAACCCGCCATTTCCTTCAACAAGTGGAGCTCTTTTCCCCAGAGCTCTTCGTTCGGCGTCTCGAGCACCAGCGGCATGTTCTCGAACCGCTTGTCCCGCATGATGCATTTGAATACGTCAATTCCCAGAAGCCCGGCTCCCAGTGATTCATGCCGGTCCACATGCGAGTTGAACGCCACCTTGGAGTCGTTCAGATGCATGCCACGCAGGTAGTGCATACCCACCGTTTTCGTGAAGTGATCCATGGTTTCAAGAAATCCGTTACGCGTACGAATGTCATACCCTGCCGCAAAGGCGTGCATGGTATCAAGGCAGACGCCCACACGGGACTTATCCTCTACCCCATCAATGATCGACCGGATCTCCTCGAACGTTGAGCCTAAATTACCGCCACTGCCAGCCGTGTTTTCAATCACAACCGTCACGCCAGCCGTTTCAGACAAGGCCGCATTGATGGATTTCGCCACGCGTTCACAGGCCGCTTTTGGCGTAATCAGGCGCAGGTGGCTGCCCGGATGAAGATTCAACTTGTCCAAACCGAGCGCCATGCAGCGCCGCAACTCGTCCAGCAATGCGGCCATTGACTTCTCATGCGCCGCCGCATCCGGATTTGCCAAATTGATAAGGTACCCCGCATGAGGCATGACCTGGGCCGCCGTATACCCATCAACCTTCATTTGGGTTTTAAATGCGGCCAGGTTCGCCGCCGTATAAGGCGCCGCCGTCCACTGGCGCTGATTCTTGACAAACATCCCAAAACCGGTGGCCCCCAACACCTTGGCGTTAATCGGTGCATTCTCCACCCCTCCCCCAATCGACACATGTGGTCCGACGTAATACATGAATCCTCCTTCAAACTCACGCTGCATTCAAGACTGCGCCTACTCCCAGCAAGCTTCCGCCTTGCCACGAGGCCAAGTATCTTGCCGAACGCTGTATAATGCGGCTCTCGTTTCTAGATCATATCCAACAAAACATTCAAGTCAATCAGGGAATAACCGAGGCCACCCTGTACATAAGTCATTGATAATCAACGCATTTTGTTATAATTGAATAGTAATCGATATTATCTGACTCCATCTGGGAGTGAGAGTGCATATTATTGACATATTAAATGCCATTTGTCATTATAGATGGCATGAAAGCTAAATTGAATATTGATAAAGCTGGGCGGGTCATTCTGCCTCAAGCGGTTCGCCGCCAATTTCATCTGGTTGCGGGGGATCACCTTGATCTGCAAATATTGCCCGATGGAATATTCTTGAAAGTCCATGATCGCCAGGCACATCTGGTAGAAAATAATGGGCTTCTGGTTCATGAGGGAGAGCCAACCGGAGATCTCAACCAAGCCGTCGAACTGAGCCGGTCAAACCGTGATGCAGAAGTGCTGGGATGGCGGAAATGACGGTCTTTTGCGACACATCCGTTTTGGTTGCCGCTTGCATCCATAAGCATCCTCATTATGAGCGGGCACGCCCGATCTTGGAGTCTATAGCCAGCGGAGAAATAGTCGGCTTTGTTTCAACTCATAGTTTGGCGGAGGCGTTTTCTGCTTTGACTTCAGTCCCGATCACTCCGCGGATCCTGCCGTCCGAAGCTAGAGATATTATCGCCACGAATATCAGGAAGCACTTCCAACTGGTGGCCGTCACGGCTGAAATGTATCAACGGGCAGTTGAAGTCTGTGTCGGATGCGGGCTCGGAGGCGGTAAGGTTTACGACGCCTTATTGTTTGAGTGTGCCCGCCTGTCCCAAGCGGATCGGATCTACACTTTCAATCTCCAGGATTTCCGCCGGCTAGCCCCGGATCTTGTGACCCGTATTTCCGCACCGTGACGGTTAGCGCCGACCAGAAGGCCAATTCGTATGCACACGCACATTGGTATTATGCTAAAGCTTTATTTAAAAGCTTTAGCACGCGGATATCGATTGCATCTATTGCCTATCCAAGCCCCTCCATAAGGCAAAAATCATGATGGTGCTGCGCTTGCAATAGAGGAATTTTGATCGTCTGGCATTTCAGTTTCATTCTCATGAGCAGCCTCAGCCGCGACAGGAACTGAATCCGAAACCGGTTCCGGCGTCACATTATCTGGCATCGTTGGCACGGGTTCTGGAGGTGGAACCGGTGTCGGCTCAATGAGAACTGGCTCAGGCACGACTACCGGTTTCGGGGTGATAACAGGAATCGGCGCCACTTCGGGCACCACGGGAATAGTCTCTAACACCGGCGGCTCTGGCATCACGATGTCCGGCACCGGCTGCATCATCACTTCCGGCATCGGCACGGGTTCAGGGGGCGGGGGCGGGACCGGCACCGACTCAATGACAACCCGCTCAGGCACGACCACCTGCGCTTCGGCGGTGACTAGGATCGGCACCGCCTTCGCCACCATGGAAATTGGCGCTGTCACCGGCTTCGGCGTGACCACGCCAGATGCTGGCGGTGTCAATACGATAGGTTTTTGGGCGGGCACCGGGGAAGGAGTCGGCGTTGGGGATGTAACGGCCGGCACCCCACTCACGTCGACGCCTGTTATCTTCGCCAGCAACGACTTGGCCCCACCTTTCCAAAGGACAATCACCGGCACTCTTCCCGCCACGGCTTCCACCACGGCGGTGTAAATAGTCGTACAGCACAACACTCCCACCGCACCTTCGGCTAGAAACTGGAGCACCTGTTCACTCGCGCCCCGAGGCTCGGACGAAACTTTCATAATCTCCACCCGGTAATCGGCCGCTACGAACACTGATACCTGGTCTGGAAGTAGCGCGAAGGACTCCACCGGACTGGCGGCGGAGAAGATGAGGCCAATCTTACGATTATCCGAAACCTTGTCATCCATTTGAAGTTTTACATCAGAAATGCCGCGAAGCGGCTTGCCTCTCCCAAGTGCAATATCCCGAGCCAACTGATGCGGTTGATACCCCATCTGGCTAGCGAGATTCCGGATACGAGCTTGCGTGTCGACACTGATCCGAACCCTGTCCCCTTTCCCGTTAAGGACAAGCGAGACAGTTGAATCGGCCACTCCGGCCGCCTTTGCTATGTCAGAAATCAAAATGCCACTACTCATGCTAAAGCTTATTACAATAGCTTTAGCACAAAGTACAGCGGCACGTTTCGCGACGATTGAGAATTACAGCAACCGTCGGTAATACCGCTAGAATTGTTCCCTAATTTCAGAAACTGGCGGGATGCGGGCAGATTGGATTACGCTCCGGATTTGCTCAGTGGTGAGACGGTCAGGCGCAATAGCTGAGGCCGGTCCAACTCTTGGAGCATGCAAACGCGCCCGGCCCGGGTTTACCACCCAGCATCACGGAACCGGTCTCAAACACCACCATCATATAGCGTTCAGGCTTACCGGTCGCCTCTGCCATCTCCTTTGGATGTATCTCCGATGCCTGTCATCCTGTCTCAACCCTTTTCTTCGGGATTTAGAATGAATAAGGACAGATAAATTGTTCCACTAATAGCAACAATTACGCCGCATCTTTACCACTGTCGAGCCATAAGTAAAAAAATGCGCAAAAAAACTTCTCTTGATCATTTATAATTTGTTATCAAGAGTTCAACTGTTGTCCTCGCCTTCGAAACGAGATTGATTTCCCTCCTGCAAGACATCTCTGTGAATTGATAACCTGTAAATAATTTGCGCATGAAATCCGTGTTACTGTTGCTAAGTGCCCAATGTACTCCCATATCATCTAATTCGTGACAGAAAGCTAACTCGAAGTCACCGGATCGGATATCAATTTTCTTCAAAGCGAGAGTAATGAACTAATGTCTGGCATCCCTCGCGACATTTCTATACTGTGACTATATTCATAGTTAATTAAGGAATATCATGCTAGCCAAGGTGTATAGTGGAGCGGTTTACGGGGTCGACGCCTATCCCGTTGAAATTGAGGTCAATGCCGGGCATGGAGATCCTAGCATCATCATCGTAGGCCTGCCTGACGCCGCCGTAAAAGAGAGCAAAGACCGGGTCCATACCGCCATCAGCAACTCAGGCTTCCGACCCCATATCGGGCGAACCACCATCAATCTCGCTCCAGCCGATGTCAAAAAAGAGGGTCCTTGCTTTGATCTTCCCATCGCGATAGGCATTTTAGCCACCCAGGATCATCTCCCGCCAGAAAAGCTCATTGAATTTGCGATGATTGGAGAGTTGGCGTTAAGCGGCGAGGTCAGGCGCGTCAAGGGTGTCCTTCCCATCGCCTTGGCCATGCGTAAGGCAGGACGGCGCGGTCTTCTCGTACCTGTCGATAACGCAGAGGAGGCCGCGGTGGTAAAAGGCCTGGAGGTCTATCCGGTCCAGAATCTACGGGAGGCCGCTGATTTTCTGGCAGGGAAAACGCCGATCACCCCCTATCATGTGGATCTGGATCAAACCTTTGCCGTCCCCATGGACTATGAGGATGACTTCATTGACGTCAAAGGCCAGGAAACCGCCAAAAGAGCTGCCGAAATCGCGGCCACTGGCGGCCATAACCTCCTTTTAATTGGATCGCCGGGCACAGGGAAGTCCATGATAGCAAAGCGGATAGCCTCAATCCTCCCGCCCATGACGATTGAAGAAGCCCTTGAAACCACGAAAATCCACAGTATTGCCGGTGTGCTATCCTCGCATCAGGCACTCATTGTAAGGCGACCGTTCCGCGCCCCGCATCACACAATATCCGATGCAGGTCTTCTGGGTGGCGGAACCCATCCTATGCCGGGCGAAGTAAGTCTGGCACATCGCGGGGTATTATTTCTGGATGAACTTCCGGAATTCCATCGCAATGTACTGGAGGTAATGCGGCAACCTTTGGAGGATGGCCATGTCACCATATCCCGCGCGGCTGCCACAGTGACATTCCCCTGTCATTTCATGTTGGTCGCGGCAATGAATCCATGCTCGTGTGGCTACTACGGTGATGCAAAACGCGAATGTCGTTGTAAGCCAAATCAAATCCAGAACTATCGGAATAAAATATCAGGCCCCCTTCTGGATCGCATCGACCTGCATGTTGAAGTTCCCACAATTCGATATCAGGATCTTTCAGGCATTACTCCGGGTGACAGCTCATCAGCCATCCGCGCCCGGGTTATTGCTGCACGACAAATCCAGCGGGATCGCTTCAAATCACTTCGCCGGATCCATAATAACGCGGGGATGAAGTCCAAGGAAATTCAGCGTTTCTGCCCACTTTCAACCGAGGCCCAGGACGTCTTGAAAATGGCCATCAATGAACTAAATTTCAGCGCCCGGGCTTATGATCGAATTATAAAAGTGGCACGAACCATTGCAGATCTTGATAATCAAGAACACATCCAGCCGCATCAGATGTCAGAAGCGATTCAGTATCGCACACTGGATCGTCAACTGTGGGTGTAATGAACTTACAGGAAAGCAGCCAGCTTGTCCTGAAGCTGCAGCTTGCTCATGGCACCCATCATTTGTCCCTTTACTTGCCCTTCTTTGAAAACGAGCAGTGTAGGGATGGAGCGAATTGCAAATTGTGTCGCCAAGTCACGATTCTCGTCGACATTAACCTTTGCAATCTTAATTTTCCCGGCCATTTCCGTTGAAAGTTCATCGAGCATAGGGGCAATCATTTTGCAGGGACCGCACCATTCTGCCCAAAAATCCACGACCACGGGAATCTTAGACTCCAGGACTTCTGTTTTCCAGTTCGCACCCGTAATATAAACAACTTGTGAGTTAGCCATGAATCATTACTCCTACATACAGAAAAATTAATAAACAATCACCCGCCCACAGACCAACCAAGGGAGGGATAAGCCTGCGCCATCAGCACATACATCATCACACACAACGTCACCACTGCCGCCGCAGCAATGAGTACAAACGACCAGTGGGGCTTGGCAACCTGCACTGACGAAGAAACGGCAACTTCTTCTTCATTCCGAGCGATACTAACCGGACGAGGCGAGGCTTTTACTTCCGTCCCGCCGCCATCCGCACGCCTGATTTTTATTGTTTTCTTCTGGGTTTGCTGCCCTTCCGCAGCAACTGCCTCCGGCGGTATATCCACCCGCGCCGTCTGACTTTTTGCATCTGGTGCCGCCACAACTACAGGCTCAATGACCTGAGGCTGGGACTGAGACACTGAAGCAGGAATTGAAATCGACGGCCGCTTAATACGAATCGTTTTCGGCGTGGCCTCTCCTCCAGCTGACGCGGCCTCCAATTGCGGCAACACTGATTCCAGGGAGATGCGGGAAGTCTTGCGCTTGGCATCATCGGAAATCAGCATTCCGGTTAGCGCCTTGCCGACTGAGGGGAAAGGAGTCGCAGAGACCTGCCCCGACATCGCCGGAGCTAAACGAATGGTCTTGGATGCGAGCCCAGCACCTACTACGGACACAGTGGCTCCAGGCTCAGCCGTCACTTGATCCAGGGCAATGCGTGCTGTCTTTTTCTTGTTAAAAGACACGGGAGACTGACTTACATCAGTTTGCTTCTCTAAAACTGAAGGCGGAGTCGCTATGGCCGCCCCGGGTGCAATCGTCCCAGCAACATCGCTTTGCCCCTGATTTTTGATTATCACTCGAGGGGGAATGGGGCCCGTACCAGATTTTATCTCTTCGCTCATAGGCTCTCTCTCTTTTTGCAAAAAGTATTCTTAACCTCCAGGGGAGTCAAAACAAAAAAAGGCTGATGACAGCCGACTAAACCGCCATGACTTCTTTTTCTTTTGCAGCAAAAGTATTATCCACCTTCATAATGTGGGAATCCGTCTCTTTTTGAATCTGAGCCAACCCCTGATCCCGCTCATCTTCCGTAATCTTACCGTCCTTCTGAAGGGCCTTGATCTGTTCATTGGAATCACGGCGAATGTTCCGTATCGCCACACGGCCTTCTTCGGCCATTCGTTTGGCAACCTTCACCAACTCCTTGCGCCGTTCTTCGCTGAGTTCGGGAATGATAATGCGAATTACTCGACCATCATTTTTCGGAGTTACTCCCAAATTCGCTGCCAAGATCGCTTTTTCAATGGCAGGGAGCGCCGTGGGATCATAAGAGTTGATCACAATCATGCGTGCTTCCGGGGTGGAGATCCCGCCGATTTCACGGAGCCGCGTCATGGCCCCATAGTAAGGCACCATGACATTTTCGACTAAACTTGGAGAAGCCTTGCCAGTCCGCAAACCAGAAAATTCCTGATGTAAAAAGGCCAGACATTTCGTCATCTTATCATCAGCTTCTAATAAGACATCATCCAGTGATTCCATAACTTCTCCTACTCTGTAACAAGGGTTCCGATCGACTCCCCAGCGACTACTTTCCCAAGATTTCCGGGCTTAAAGAAATCAAACACAATAATGGGAATATCATTTTCCATGCAAAGCGAAAACGCAGCCGCATCCATCACCTTCAACTGCTTGGCAATAGCCTCCTGGTAACTGATGCGGGAATATCGCTTAGCCTTCGGATTTTTGACGGGATCTGCGCTATAGATACCATCGACCTTAGTTGCTTTCAGTAAGGCGTCTACATCCAATTCGCTTGCACGCAAGGCGGCGGCCGTATCTGTGCTGAAATAGGGGTTTCCGGTTCCGCCACCAAAAATCACCACACGGCCCTTGGAGAGATGTCGCAAGGCACGGCGCCGAATGAATGGTTCTGCCACCTGCCTCATTTCGATAGCGGTCTGAACGCGGGTATCCACCCCCTCTTTTTCAAGGGCATCCTGAAGGGCAAGCGCGTTGATAACAGTGGCCAACATTCCCATGTAATCCCCGGTATTGCGGTCGATTCCACGCG
Source organism: bacterium (assembly GCA_037143175.1). Taxonomy (NCBI): domain Bacteria; species bacterium. The sequence goes on along the minus strand of JBAWZF010000004.1, from coordinate 24,086 downwards.
TCTCACCAACTTGTCCACGGAAAATATTTCCCCCACCCACGACGATTGCAATTTCGACCCCGGTACGACGCACCGCCTTGATTTGCCTGGCAAAACCCACCAGAACTTCCGGATCAATACTGAGTCCACTTTTCTTACTTTGAAGTACTTCTCCGCTAAGTTTTAGAAGCACACGTTTGAACTTACTTTTCAGGGGTTTTAAACCTGCCATTTTGACCCTCACTATTCAGTTTGCAGTATTTATTCAGTAATCGTTGTGACGATACGTGAAATAGGAATGACTGTAAAGAATGAACCCGTTGGAGATTGGCGCGCCCACGGGGAGTCGAACCCCGCTTACCAGGATGAAAACCTGGTGTCCTAACCGATAGACGATGGGCGCTTCAGCGATATGAGGGGCGCAATATATCAAACTTAAACAAGAGCGCAACCACAAAGGCAGAAATAATTATCACTTCGAGCCACGTTGTCATTGGACAACATTTCCATCACCAAGGCAGAACATAACAGCGATCCAAAGTGAAGGCGGACTCGATATGACGGATCACAGGCTTGGAACAATCTTCCTTGCCCACCACCTCAACCACATCAAATCTGAAATTAACCGGCTGCTTTAATCTCTGCAAATAGCGAACTGCGGCACGAGAAAGATGATGACGCTTATTACGATCCACAGCCGAAGCAGGTCGGCCAAACAATTCCGTCCTCCGTGTTTTGACCTCAATAAACACAAGTACGTTTCCCCGCCGTGCAATTAAATCAAATTCATCCCGGGCTGATACACGGAATCTGCGGCCAATAATTTTATACCCTTTTTCCTCAAGGAAGATGGCCGCCTGATTTTCACCCCAAAGCCCAGTCTTGAGATGGAATGGCATGGAAAAGGTCATTACACATCATCCCGAGGGAAATTGCCACCCGTCCCATGCAAGCGCAACATTTCTTGAACTGGCCGAAAAGACCGCCTATGAGCTGGACATGGACCATAATCCAGAAGCGCCTTTATATGCACCCGGGTACCATACCCTTTGTGCCGGGCAAATGCGTATTGGGGATATTGCTGATCCAGTTCCACCATCATCCTGTCACGCGTAACTTTGGCAATAATGCTGGCAGCGGCAATACTCAAGGAACGCCCGTCACCTTGAATAATAGATAGGGACGGACAAGAAAGCCCGGGGACGGGCAACCCATCAACCAGTACGAAATCAGGAAGGGGGGACAGGGCACCAAGCGCGCGGGCCATCGCGAGATGAGTTGCACGCAGAATATTCAGGGAGTCAATCTCGAAAACTGAGGCAATTCCTACACCGAAAGCGCAGGGACACGTCCCCGTTAATTCAGCATAAAGACGATCACGTTCACGCGGAGTCAGGCGCTTTGAATCATTTACTGATTTGAGCCGACCATACTGTTCGGCCTCGAGAAAAAGCCTTTCAAAAATAATCGCGGCAGCAACCACGGGGCCCGCCAAGGGGCCCCGACCGGCCTCATCCACACCCGCTAGCCGACAAATTCCACGCCCCCATGCCTGACGTTCAAATTGGAGCAATGGAATCCTTAGCCGTCTGCTTTATTCTTCTCGCGCAACTTCGCGCTCTTACCACTGCGATCACGCAGATAGTACAATTTGGCACGGCGGCTCTGACCGGAACTCTCGACAACCAGACTGGCCAAGTTCGGTGAATGAACAGGAAAAATCCTTTCCACGCCAACACCGTGAGAAATTCGACGCACTGTGAAAGTTTCCGTAGCGGCATGCCCATCCCGTGCGATGACGGTACCCGTGTATGCCTGAATGCGCTCTTTAGCGCCTTCGCGAATTTTAACCTGCAGTTTAACAGTGTCACCAATTGAAAACGGCGGCATCGCATCCTTCCGCAGGTTTTCCTTGTGAATCATGGCCAATGCTTTTGCAATCATAGTTCCCTCACCTTCAACAAGTCTGGTCTTTTATCCCTCGTCCGACGCTCTGCCTGATCCCTGCGCCACCGACCAATTTCTTCATGGTCTCCGGAGACAAGGACTTCGGGGACATCCAATCCCCTGAACATACGCGGTCTCGTGTATTGCGGATACTCCAATAGCCCATCCGTGAAAGATTCCTCACACGTCGTTTCGCTATTTCCGAGCACCCCTGGCACCAATCTCACCACAGCGTCTATAACCACCGCTGCCGGCAGAACCCCGTTCGTTAGAACGTAATCCCCTATCGAAATTTCATCAGTTGCCAAATGGGTTCTCACCCGCTCATCAACACCTTCGTAATGTCCGCATATAAAAATCAAATGCTGTTCACGCGCCAGTTGTACAGCCTTAGCCTGCTCATATCGTACGCCCTGCGGCGTCATCAAAATCACACGCGCTTCGGGGGTCCGCACTGACTCCACGGCCTTAAATAACGGTTCAGGCTTCATAACCATTCCCGGGCCCCCTCCAAACGGACGATCATCCGTAGTTTGGTGCCGATCCGCAGCAAATTTCCTCAAATCCACCGTATTAAAGACAACAGCCCCTTTCAGAGCTGCCCGCTTAAGGATACTCTCTTCCAGAAAGCCATTAAGCATTCCCGGAAAGATGGTAATAACATCGATCCTTAACGGCGAGAATTCACTCATGCCTTGGGGGCGGATGCTGCGCGATGCTTCTTAATCAAGCTTTTTACGGTATCACTAACCAAGGCCCCTTTACTGACCCAGTGATCAATTCGCTCCATCTTCAAATTGAAGTTAATCCCTTTTTTCTTGGGATCATACCAGCCAATCACTTCAAGGTTCTTTCCATCACGCGGGGATCTGCTGTCGGCGGCTACCACGCGATAACAAATATCCTTGTTCGCACCCGTACGGGTCATTCTAATTTTTACTGACATTCAATGCCTCCCTAAAAAAACACTCACAAACCCATAACGGGTTCACCGCCAAGACTCAAAAAGCGGCGCACTATTACACATTCTCACCGATGGCGCAACCTCTTTTGCATCGATCCCATCCGTTTTGTCATTTCGCGGGCCTGATCAAACCGCTTTAATAACTCATTAACGTCTTGAACTTGCGTCCCACTTCCCACAGCCACACGCCGTTTACGGCTTGCGTTCAAAAGCTCCGGCCGGCGTCGCTCCTGAATGGTCATACTCCGAATAATCGCCTCGGCACGAGTTGTAAAGTGTGTGAAATCCTGTCCCCCACCCGCTTCCCGCAGTTTGGCTTTCATGGCGCCACCCATGGGCATCATATCCAGAAGACTCTCAACCGATCCCATCTTGCGAAGTTGAGCAATTTGCCCCAGAAAATCCTCCAAATCAAGTCGATTTTTCCTGACCTTTTTCTCCATTTCCACCATCTGGGAAAAATCCACAGATTCCTGGGCCTTTTCCACCAGGCTGAGAATATCCCCCATCCCCAGAATACGAGACGCCATCCGCTCGGGATAAAAGGGCTCTAACTCCCCAACACGCTCCCCAACGCCAGTATAGAGAATGGGACAGCCTGTAACGCTCTGGATCGAAAGCGCGGCGCCACCGCGGGCATCCCCGTCAAGTTTTGTCAGAATCAACCCCTTGAGATCAAGAGCCTTGTGAAACACTTCAGCAACGTGGACTGATTCCTGCCCAATGGCGGCATCAACTACCAGTACCGTATTGCGACACTTGACAATCTCACGCAAATCCTTGAGTTCCTGCACCAGTTCATCATCAATCTGAAATCGGCCGCCAGTATCAAACAAAACAACATCCCGGCCACTCGCTTCGGCTTTATCCAAAGCACGACGCCCCAACGCTGGCACCGTTTCGCCGGGCTCAGGCGCCAACATGTCCACACCGACCTGCTGGGCTAAAACCCGCAGCTGGTCTACCGCCGCTGGCCTCCGGATGTCCGCCCCCACCAGAAGCACATTTTTGCCATCCTTTTTCCACAACGCCGCCAGTTTGGCGGAGGTGGTTGTTTTTCCAGATCCGTGCAATCCGACCAGCATCACCGGTGCCGGCAATGGATTCAGCTCCAGACGACGATTTTTCGCCCCGCCCAGCAGCGTAACGAGCTCATCATGTACACGTTTGATGACCTGTTGCCCGGGAGTAATACTGTGCAGGACTTCTTCCCCGATACATTTTTCACTCACGCGTGAAACAAAATCACGAGCCACTTCGAAATTCACATCGGCCTCCAACAAGGCCATACGCACTTCTCTCATGGCATCGCGAATATTCGGCTCTGATAGCCGACCATACCCCCTCAGTTTTTTAAAAACTGACTCTAATGAAGTTGTGAGTGACTCGAACAAAATCTTCTCCCCATGCTAGACAACAACACAGATCGGACGTTAGGCTTTTACCTTCTTACCGGTAACCGCACTGAAGACCAATCCACCGTCTCCTGTTCGCACAGAGACCTTCTCGGCCCCCACAAAGTCACCCCGCAAAATATCTTCAGCCAGGGGATCTTCCAGGTATCGCTGTACGGCTCGCCGTAAAGGACGGGCGCCCATGGCGTGATCAAAGCCTTTCTGAAGCAAAAACTCCTGTGCCTCTGGGGTCAGCTCTAGATGAATACCTTTTCGATCAAGACGGTCGGTTACTTTCCGGATCTCCAGTTCCAAAATCCGGATCATTTCAGGCCTTTCAAATTGACGGAAAACCACAATTTCATCAATGCGGTTCAAAAATTCCGGCTTAAACACCCTTTTCACTTCTTCAAGCATGCGGGATTTCAGAGTCTCATAATTCATCACTGAACTTGCTTCAGTAAATCCAAGCCCTCCTTTACGAATGAAATCCGAGCCGAGATTAGTCGTCAAAATAATGACCGTATTTCTGAAATCAACCTGACGCCCGGCACTATCCGTCAAACGCCCCTCTTCCATAATCTGCAACAACATATGCATGACATCCGGATGGGCCTTCTCAATCTCATCAAACAGAATAACGGAATAAGGGCGACGCCTCACTTTTTCTGTTAGCTGGCCGCCTTCTTCATACCCCACATACCCTGGAGGCGACCCCACCAAACGGGACACCGTGAACTTCTCCATATATTCCGACATGTCTAATTGAATCAGCGCATCAGCCTCATCAAACATGAATTCGGCCAGCGTCTTGGCGAGGAGCGTCTTACCAACGCCGGTGGGCCCAAGAAACACAAACGATCCGATGGGACGGCGGGGATCTTTAAGATCAGCCCGAGACCGTCGCAATGCCTTGGAAATGGTTACGATGCCTTCTTTCTGACCAATGACCGTTTTTTCTAGTTCCACTTCCATATTCAGCAGCCGCGCCAATTCCTGTCCCTCCATCTTTTTCAGAGGTACGCCCGTCCACTTGGAGATCACGGCCATTACATCCTCATCGGTCACCTTGACCTTTTTCTTCTTAGCAGCCTCCTGCCATTTTTTGACGCTCGCCTCAAGTTCTTCCCGTTCGCGCCGTTCCTGATCCCGTAATCGCGCGGCATCCTCGAACTTCTGCCCCTTGATTGCCGCTTCTTTTTCTATACGGATCTTTTCAATAGCGGCTTCTTTCCGACGCAGTTCGGGAGACCGGGTCGTCGCGGCAATCCGAACCCTGGCCCCGGCTTCATCAATGGTATCGATCGCCTTATCAGGCAAGTGTCGTCCGGACAAATACCGGTCAGTCAAACGCGCCGCGGCATCAATGGCCTCATCGGTGATTTTAACATTATGATGCTCCTCATATTTATGCCGGATTCCCTTGAGGATTCGGATTGCGTCATCTACGCTGGGCTCGTTCACCATCACTGTTTGAAAACGTCGCTCCAGCGCGCCATCTTTTTCGATGTATTTACGATACTCATTCAACGTAGTAGCACCCACACACTGAAGTTCACCCCGCGCCAAGGCAGGCTTGATAATATTTGAGGCATCCAATGTCCCCTCCGCTGACCCCGCGCCAACGATGGTATGAATCTCATCAACAAACATAATCACATTGCCCGTTCGCTTGACTTCCTCCATCACGGCCTTGATGCGCTCTTCAAACTGCCCCCTGTATTTTGTCCCGGCAATCATCAAGGCTAAATCCAGGGCAATCACACGTTTGTTTCGAAGAATGTCCGGCACCAAACCAACAACAATCACTTGGGCCAATCCCTCCACAATAGCCGTTTTTCCGACTCCAGCCTCACCAAGCAGGACGGCATTATTCTTGGTCCGGCGACAAAGAATCTGAATACAACGTTCCAATTCGGACTCACGCCCGATCATGGGGTCTAATGCGCCTTTCCGGGCAAGCTCTGTAAGATCACGCCCGAAGGCGTTCAAAGCGGGAGTCTTAGGCTTATCACTCTGCTCCTGTTTAGGCTGCTTGGCACCTGGCTCAGGAGGCTCCTCGCCCTCCTCAGGCTCATAATTTGGATCCAGTTCCTTCATAACCTCAATGCGTGTGGTCTCAAGATCTACGTTCAACGCCCGAAGCACTTGTGAGGCAACACCTTCCCCCTCACGCAGAAGCCCCAATAGAATATGTTCGGTTCCAACATAAGTATGTTGCAGGGCGCGCGCCTCGGCATTTGCCAATTGCAACACTTTTTTGGCACGTGGCGTGAAGGGTACATTGCCGACAGTTTTGGTTTCAGGTCCCTGCCCTACCACTTTCTCAACTTCAAGCCGCAACGACTCCAGGGAGATTCCCATCCGCTCAAGCACCGTAACAGCAACCCCTTGACCTAACGCCACCAACCCAAGCAACAGATGTTCGGTGCCAACATAGGAGTGGTTATACCGATCCGCCTCAGTCCGGCTGATTTGGATCACTTGTTTGGCGCGCGGCGTGTAATTTCCTGCATTATCCATAAGTCCTGATTCCCACTAATATCGACAGGTCATCGCCTAAAACGACGCCTGCCGAACGGTCTCTCTCACTAGACGGGCACGAACATAATCCCTTTCATCTGGTGGGATGATGCGCCCTTCTGATTTTTGCAGATGTCCCGGCATTGAATATAAAACCAGCCGATTCACCTCCGCAACCTGTAACCCTTTAATCATATCAAACTCACAGCCAAAACGCAACGCGGACAACATATCCAATGCTTCGCGCGAGCTCAAAACACGGGCATGGCACAAAACCCCATAGGCGCGCCCAACAAAATCCTCTATATAGGCTCCGCGTTGCTCCTGGAGCCGAATCCGGGCGTTGGCCTCATGTTGAGCCACCTCGGCTACAATTCGCTCCAGACGGTCAATGATGACAGGTTCCGACTCTCCCAGCGTCATTTGATTTGAAATCTGGAACATGTTTCCAGATGCCTCGGTCCCCTCCCCTTGCAGTCCCCGAACCGCAAGCCCGATTTTCGTCAATCCCTTAACAATGGGATCGATTTCGTTAATCAACCTCAACCCCGGAACGTGCAACATGGCACTCACACGCAGTCCCGTGCCGACATTCGTAGGGCAAGCCGTCAGATATCCCAGTGACGATGAAAAAGCATAATGGATGTGTTGCGCGATCTGAGAGTCCAAATCATTAATTTCAGCCCACAACTCTTTCAACTGCAATCCAGGCCGTAACGCTTGCAGCCGCAAGTGATCCTCTTCATTTACCATCACACTCAAGCGCTCATCAGATCGGATCACCACGCCGCTACCTTGCGTTTTTTGCGCCAGATCATTACTGATCAAGTGACGCTCGCGTAAAAAATCGCGATCGACCGCGTTCAGAGACACCAAATTCACCGGCAGACAAGGCGAAAGACACTCAATGCCCTGCAGCATCCCCCAAACTTGCTCCAGAATCCGCACACACTCCTCGTCACCAGCCCACCCCGGAAACGCCAAGCCCTCGATGTTGCGAGCTAATCGAATCCGACTGCTTACAACAATTCCCGCAGGTCCTTCAGAAGCCAACCAGGCAACGGGCCTATGAATCAAATCATCCAGCAGCATTTCCCGCCTCCCGGATACGATCTCTTAAAAACGCGGCTTCCTCATATTTTTCATCACGAATGGCCCCCTCCAGCTTCCTTTGCAAATCCTCGCAAAGCGCACTCTTCTCAAGGGATTGTCTTAAATATTCAGGGATTTTACCAATATGCTTTATCCCCTTGTGCATGGCGGCAAGCATGGGCCCGAGTTCTTTCGCAAATGCTTCGTAGCAGTGCGGACAGCCCAAGCGGGCTGTCTTTTTAAAATCACACCCTCGCAAATGACAGTGGGGACAGCTCGAAGTTGACTGTTGGCCCTCTTCTTTAGTTTCAGATGCGCCCAAACCAAAAAGAATCTCGGGAATAGACATGACATTCTGCACGTTCATGCCACTTTCCTCTGCACACCCCTCGCAGAGATGCAGTTCCCGCGACTGGTTATTCACCAGTTGCGTAACATGAATGGTCGCATCGTTTTTTTGACAGCATTCGCAAAGCATACAAACCCCTTAGTGCTTGAAGCACCGCTGCCCCGTAAACACCATGGCGGCACCTGCCTCATTACAAGCTTCAATAACTTCAAAATCACGATCAGATCCACCCGGTTGAATTACAGCAACGATCCCTTCACGTAACCCCACCTCAACACCATCCCTAAACGGGAAAAAGGCATCAGAGACCATACAAGAACCCACCAAGCCACCTTTGGCTATAGCCGTTTCATCATCAATATCTTTGCGCTGGAGCTCATCGCCCAGGTTGTTATAAAGCATCCCATATCGCTCCAGGGATATGCGATCGGCATAATTACGATAGGCTTTATCTCTGGCATATTGAGCCATTCCGACCCGATCCTGACCACCAGCACCAATACTTACCGTCACGCCGTCTTTTACATAAAGCACCGAATTGCTGGTAACGCCGCACTCAATCAGCCAGCCGAACAAAAGATCGGAATACTCCTTCTCCGTAGGCAAACGGTTAATCTTGCATTCTTTACCTTTGTATAAGGCTAGAGCAGGCGACAAATCAGCTTTCACCTTCGTCTTTGGGACAAAAGAGGTTTGAACCACAAGCCCTCCATCCATGAGCGACTTCATATCAACGACAACGCTCCCCGCGAACTCTTGCAGTCGGGTCATGTTCCCGATTCGCATGACCCGTAAATTTTTCTTTTTAGCAAAAACATTCATCACGCCTTCCTCGAAATCAGGAGCAATAACCACTTCTGCGTAATTTTGGGTTATTAATTCCGCAGTTTCCTGATCAACCGCCCGATTCAGCGCAATAGCCCCACCAAAAGCAGCCACCCGATCCGCATTGTTAGCTTTTTGATAGGAGTCAGCCAAGGAAAAGGATCGGGCGGCACCACAAGGGTTGTTATGCTTGACGATGACCGCACAAGGCTCGTCCATCAAATAACGCAGGATATTTAATGCATTGTCTGCATCGGTAATATTCGTCTTACCAGGATGTTTACCAGATTGCAGAAGCTCCACATCCGAAGCCAGAGCTCGCCCTGCCTGCAAACAGGTGACGTCCCCCAGCCGCAAATTTCCCCCAACTAACTTATAAAGCGCCGCTTCCTGCCCGGGATTTTCGCCATATCGCAATCCTTTTCTCACACCCTCGATCTGCCACGCAGTTTTCTCGTAACTCAGTGTTTGTCGCCGGCCATCCTCTTCCATAAAGCTGATCTCCATACGGGGAGAAAAATGATCATCCATGATGGTTTTATAAGCCGATTTATAATCAGGAGTTGCCATGCACACCACACCTTTCAAAAACGCAAATTCCGATAAATATGAGAACGACAAGCTACAGAACTTGCCTGCGGAACTCAAAGCTTTTTGACAAGCTTTTGACGAATATCCATAGTTGTGTTATTAGTCATCAATAAACAGGAGAGTATCGTGAGCTTGATAGAAGAAGCCCTTCGAAAACAACGGGAAGAAAATGACAAATCAGGAAATGCCTCCATTTCCCCTCCTCCTATTCCCGATGTGTCACCTGAATCCACGCCAGAACCTCCTGCAAATGCCGAAGAACCAGCCCGCCGCCCATGGGTCTTGCTTGCTGGGATCGTTGGGGGTGGGGTGCTTGCTATTCTTTTTGTTCTCTGGCTACTGTTCTATGGACTTGGACTCTGGCACAATAAACCCGGAACATTAATCGTAAAGTCGGTCGGACCGACAAACACACCAATATCAATAGTTTCTAACCTATCCGTAGGTGCCACAAATAACACAACATTATTAGCGGTGCCGCCCCCGGTATCTAGCACGACAACCGTAGCCCAACTCTTAACACCACACCCCACACAAACCGCTTTGACTCCTCCGCAAACATCGCAACCCAAGCCGCCACCTGTTGCCGCACCAGTCATTCCCGCCTCACCCTTGTCAATAGCTGAGCCCCCCCCCCTTCCCCAAAAGATTGCACCTCCGCCCCCCACCCCTGCCAAACTCGAAATGCCAGTTGTTTGGCCGAAACTAACGGTATCAGGAATCATCGGAAGTTCAAAAAATGGTCGGAGTGCCGTGATTCTTAATGGTCAAATGATGAGCCCGGGCGAAACCATAGAGGGTGTCGTTATTGACTCCATAGACAAGCAAAAGGTGAAGCTAAAATTCAGCGGAGAGGTCAAACTACTCTCTGTAGGCGCTACTACGGAGTAACAGACACTGCCAGTGGCTTCGATTCTTTCTTAAAAAAACGTTCCATTGTGTTATCAAAATCAGCTGGGGGTGTTATGAAGAAATGGCACCTGTGTTCGATTAATGACTGAACTTTTTGACGCAGCGTCTTATTGTAAGGGTTCAATAACACGACCAGCACGTCACTCCCCATCAGTTCAAAGGGTATGACTCCGTAGCGGATCATAAAATCCCGCGGCAGAAAACTTAATACTGTCTCCGTGATTTCGAACAAAGATAGCGGAACAAGGGGAATTCCTGAATCTCGGGCGGCAAACGCCATGATCCTTTCTAAACCCCTGTTTGAACGGTCATGAAGCGTATGGAGCACAGACACCGTCACTAACGCAGAATTTGTTGAGATCGCGCTTAAATCCTGTGCAACCACGGCATAATCCTCCTGGGTCAACTCCCCTGCCTGGAACAAAGTCCACGCAAAAGAAAGCTCCGAGGCAACATGCGCATTGCGATTTTCCGCCTCATCATCCTTCTTCAGGTCGTCCGTCAGTTGTTCCGCTGATAAATCAAATTGCTTCGCTTGGGGCTGCCCTACATTAAGAAAAGCATCAAGCCTGGCGCCTGCATCTCCGGCAATAGGATCAGTGAGGGCAAAACGCAAAAACCGCTCTCTTAAAAATTCTGCGGTATCCCGATCATTCTCCTCAATGACAACGCCAGCCAACCGCACAAGATATTCCCGGGCACGCGACAAATCGCCAACCTGCTCGTAGGCATGAGATAACGCTTCAAGCGAAACTCGGTCATTAGGAATGGTTTCAACTATCTGCTCAAATGCAGCAATTGCACTCCACACCTGACTTTCCAGGTCCGCATGTTGATGACTTTCATCCTTAGCCGCCATGTTACTCATGCCGCAAAGATAAAGTATTGTTTTTTAAAAGTCGAGACCCTAAGTCCAATTCATACGCAACCAGAACTCATTGGCGTAAGCGAAAAGATCTTGCCGTCATCGCCGCGAAAGGCATAATACCCACGTTCGTCATTTCAAATGACGGGCCCGTAGCTCAGTTGGTCAGAGCGGAGGACTCATAATCCTTTGGTCGTCGGTTCAAGTCCGACCGGGCCCACCACTTATTCCTCTATGAAAAAGATTCGCCACTTGGAGCGCCGAGAGACACTGGCCTACTGGCCTGCGCACGATGAGCAGACCGGAGAATCAACGGGACTCGTCACCAACCTCAGCGAGGAAGGCATCAGCCTCCATAGCCAATGCCATTTTGAGCCGGGACAAAGACTCAATATCCGCGTAACCGTGGATCCAAAATTAACGGGTCACCAATTTCTTCACCTTCATGTTGAAAACGCATGGTGCCATCCCAGCGGCATATCAGGATATTACCAATCGGGATTCAGAATCATAAATCTGTCGCAAGAAGCACGTGAAGGGATCCAGAAATTACTGACGTCCTTCAGTTATTCTGTACCCCTCTCATCCTTACCCTCTTAGCCGATACAGGTGAAACAGAATCAGTTTTGGCGACCGACTTCAAGCTCGGTCTCAAAACGAACCGTCTTATCCCAGTTGCGTGCTTTTCTTACGACCACATCGTGATAAAGGGCGCGCAAGATAGCGAACATCCAAAGGTATCCATAGAAAAAATACATCAGAAAACCGACTAGCAAACTTTCAGGCTGAGCCTCTCGCTCAAGGGAAAGGGCAAACCAGATTTGAGCAAAATAAAACAGGGCGGAAAACTGCCAGAAATAGAAAATCCAACCGGCATCATGGTTGAGGTGCTCAAAGCCGAATAATGATAGCATCAACGCAACCTGCGAGATAACGAGGGCGATAAGAAACGAATAACTCATCGTCAACATGAAAAGATTTTCAAAAGTGCGGGCCTTGTCCTTTGAACTTCCAAAGTGTCGGATAAGCTTTGAAATTGCGTAGTTATTACCACGCGCCCAGCGGGTGCGTTGCGTCATCCACACCTTCATGGTTTCCGGTTCCTGCTCCCACGTCTGCGAATAAGGCACGTAATCGACCCTGTATCGTTCCATGTATAAACGGGTGGATAACTCGCTGTCCTCGGCCAGTGCCTCTTCGTCCCAACCCCCAACCTCCAAGAGAATGTCTTTTTTGATCACATAGTTGGTGCCCGTTAAAAAGGCAATATCGAGTAGCATATGGCGCCCGGCCTGCACAACGCCTTGAAAACAGAGTCCCTCAATGTTAACGCAACGGGTGAGGAAATTCTGGCGTTTGTTGCCGCACCGGAATTTACCCACAGCCGCCGCTAAAGACGGCTTTGCGATAAAACGCGCCATCAGCAGAAGCAACGCATCAGGTTCGGGACAGTTGTCAGCATCGTATATGGCAATGTAGTCGTCTTTGACACGCAAGGCAGCGGCATTGAGTGCGGCAGCTTTCCCCTGCCCGCCGTCTGGCTTATGACGATGAAACACTTCAACTCGCGGATTCTGCTCATGCAGCCGGTCTAAAATCGCCGCAGTACCGTCCGTAGAGGCATCGTTGATGACCATTAAGGTAAGTTTATCTTGAGGGTAACGCAACGAGAGCAACGTTTTAACCGTGCGTTCAATCACAAGTTCTTCATTGTGTGCCGGCACCAATATCGTTATCGCCGGAAACTGCTCCAGTCCAGGCAGCACACGTCCCATCTCCTTGACAGTCCGACGATGATGAATAAAAGCCCCAATCGTCAAAAAGAACTGATAAATCACCATGCCCGCAACGATCGTTGTGGAAATTACAGCGGAATAATGCAAAAAATCGACCATCATTATATTTAGCCTTGTCCTGATTCTGGCATAGTTTTACCAAAAACGAATAAAGTAGACCACATCACCCCACGCAAGACAAGAACTCCCCAACTATTTGCCACTTTCCGCAGCCCTGAGAGCGCGAGAGGAATAAAGTCATCGTAAAGACAATGAGGCTAAGGCGGTAGCATAGATACGGCCGCCAGCCGATCCCCACCGGTCATCAGCTTTCCAACTCCCCGCCTCGGCGCCCCGCTTTAACTGCAGTGCCAGAAGATCATGGCGCATTGTTGCCAGACGCCGGTGAGCGGGCTCTTCATCCATTTTTTTAAGGGCAGCCGTGAGGAAATAACGGCGATAATAATCCATATCCGGTCCAGAACTTGCCGCCAATCGTTGCATCTGAGTCTGGATGGCTTGGCGTCGACGGGGAGATACCAAACCGATGTGGGCCGGATCCAACAGACTCATGGCACCCATCGCTGTGAGGGTTTGCGAGGCCCCACCTGGCGTGTCCCCACTCTTCTGATATCCAAATGAACCATCATCCGCCGCCATACCCGCCATCCAGCACAACCCCCGCTCTACCCGCGGTTGCAGTTGCGGCCACCCCTGCTGCGACGCCAGGCGCAGAGCCTCAATCTGCCACATGGTAATTGATAAATTGGATGCCGGATGAGCCTCGTTAGAGTAGCCCCAACCGCCATCAGGATACTGGCTGGAACAAATAGCCGCGACCGCCTTATCCAAAGCCACCCTGAGGGCCTCGTCTTTCCGGGATTCATAGGCCTTTGCCAAAGCCAAGGTGGCAATCCCCTGATTATAAGGAGTCCCTGAAAACACCGCCCCAAATCGCCCATCCTTTTGCTGATGTTGAATCAGATAACCAATCGCTTTTTCAACCGCAGGCTTTCCCAAAGACCCACCGTCCAGAAGCGTCATCAGGGAAAGCCCGGTCAGCGCGACTTCAAAATGCTTGCTCCCTCCCCATTTTGCGACGCTCCATGAGCCATCAGGTTCCTGAGTCTGACACAACCATGCCGCAGCCTTTTGACCAGGCTCCATGGTCCTTGCCACAGTTATCCACACCCCCCCCACTAGCAGTGCCACCGACGCCGCAGCCGCCAAGGGAATCACAATACGCCAGAGTCCTGCCCGTTTGCTTCTTCTGCTGTTCCGCTCAGCCCTCACTTTTGCCAAAATATCGGGAGCCAGGTCATGGGACACCACAACAGGGGGCAGGCTCTTAAGCCGGTCCAGCACATCTTGCTCAGTTTTCATTAAATATCCCCCTTAGTTCCAGCAGTGCCAAGTTGATCCGAGACTTCACCGTACCCAGCGGAATTTCCAGTACATCTGCAATATCCTGATAACGCATTCCCTGGTACACATTCAGCACAATCACTTCCCTTAATTTCGGGGACAGCCGATCCAAAGCCTCCTGGACATCCATGCCTGCCTGCGATACCGGAAGCGTCATTCCACCGCCGATTTCAGCATCTGTTTTCAGGCTGTCTTCCAGTCGCCTGTGCATTTTCGCCTTACGCCCCCTGTCTGCCCAGACATGCCGCGCCAGCAGATACAGAAACGTTGTAAACTTGGCGGCAGGGCGATATCGTCCCCTCGCCTTGTAAAGCCTCACAAAGGTTTCCTGCACTAGATCCTCGGCATCATTATAAACGCCCATCCGGACAAAAAAGTTCAGTAGCCCGTTCTGGTGGCGGTGGATCAATTCGGCAAAAGCCGTTTCGGAGCCACCCGCTGTCGCCAGCATAAGCTGAATGTCGGGATCGGAATAAAATTCAGGATGGTCGTCTTCCTGCATGAAGGAAATTTAGAACTCCACCCGATTCACGGCCTCATCCACCGGCTCAAGCCGGGCAGGGGGCAGACTGCCCACGTTCAGATCTTCGCGATCACTGATCGGGACTCCCCTGGGAGGGATTATCCCTTGAACGGTATTTTTAAAGTTTGTGACCCCGGCCTGCTGCACGGCGGCCTGTAAAACCAACTGCCCTTGTCGTGCCAAATCAACGGCCCCTTGAAGAACACGGACGGCTTCCTGTGGCGAATGGAATCCCGTGGAGTTTTCTGAAGAGATAAAATCCCAACGCATGCTGGCCCGGCGATGGAGTTCCCTCGCCCCACCCAAATGATGGGCCAGCAATACCTCGCGCTCCTCATCCGTCTTGGCATTGGCCAATTCCGGAGTCTTCAGAAGTTCCTCTCTGGCAGCCTTAATGTCCGCAATTAAGGCAATAATGGCCCCTTCAGCCTCTTTGAGAGACCAGGCCGTTGAACGCTGTATTTTTTGTATCCGAAGCCTCAAGTCGTCTTCACTTTCCGGGTGACAAACCTGGCATGACGCATTGATATGTTGAAGAGGTGACGTAATATTGTGATCTGAAATCTTCACTGCGCCTTCGCGCTTATACGGCATATGGCAATCTGCACAGGAGACTTTTGAACGTGCATGAATGCCACTTGAGGACAGCTCGGTTTCCGGATGCTGCATTTTCAGCATGGAGGCGCCCGTATCCTTGTGAACCCAGTCATTTTTAAATCCGTTCGTGGTTTGCCGAGCCTCATCATAATAGGTTTCAATCATTTCAATCCTGAGAGGCTGATCCTTGGGCCATTTTGCCCAGGGGAACGTCAGAACTTTGTCCGGCCCCTTGAAATAATACTCCACATGGCATTGCTGACAGACATGGGAGCGCATTTCCTGCCGCGACGCCTTGAGCCCATGCTCAGCATCCGCCTCATAGCCCCGCGCAAGCATGGCATTAATGTAGGCCGGTCTTGTGACACGTAACGACATATCGGCAGGCGCATGGCAATCCGCGCAGGTGCTCCCCATTTTCGAACCGTGAATATCGCCTCCATGAGCGGCTTCGATTTTCGCAATGAGATCCCAGTAAGGTGTATGATTGAATTTCTCCCAGCCCAGTTCCCTGATGAGACTCGGCGTCCAGCCACTATGACAATTCATACAGGCGCCAGGCTGTCCCGCAAATTTCGGCAACCCATGGGCGTTCAGCCACTCTTTGTTGTTCCGCTTAGTGTCGCGCTGATCGATCTGCGAGAAGTAATGACTGCGCTCCTCATTAAAGTCCATACTGAAGGGGTAACCTGCCCAGAGCACGGTCAGGGCGGGATACCTGATCAATTTACTATAGGGCTGACTGCCACCAAATTCGGTGGACGTATTATTTTGCGCCATGGACTTGTAGGCTTCGAGATGCGACGGAAAGTTTTTACCCCAGACCTCAAAATCCACATTGTCATCGGTAACCTTGTTGAGCATCAGGGGGTATTGGCGGCCCTGGGCTTTCTTTTCACTGATATCTAAAAGTAGCGCCACAATGCCCCCGCCAATCAGTGCTGTAACAAAAAATGCGATACCCCACAAAAGCAACACCTTTTTCATCTTGATTTCACCGGATGACATAATATTTTCCCTTTCTAAATTAATTATGGACGTGACCAACCTCACGATGGCACGACACACACCTCAAAGACGGCTCCATCCCCGAGGCCCCACAAACAGCTGGAGCGGCGATGGCGGCATGACAGCGGATGCAATTTTCCTGAACGATTCCCTGAGATGATTCCCTGGCTTTTATGGCAACGGGAACCTTTTCGAAGGTGAATGCATAGCTGTGATGGAAGCCATTATCCGCCTTCACTATCAATTTACCGACCAAGTTATGAGGCACATGGCAGTCATTACACACGGCAACGTGCTGATGCCCACCCTTTGACCAGTTTTCAAAAACGTTATTCATGACGTGACAATTCCGACAAGCCTCGGGATCATTGGTGATATAAGAATATCCTTTGGCGTAGATGAATGTGCAAGCGGCTAAGCCGGCAACAACCCCAGCACAGCAGAATAACACCATGACAGGAACAAAGAGCTTCCGTCCGGTAATGGTGACAATGAAAGTTCGGATAAAATGCCAAATCATGATGAATGACTGTATATTAACCTCGCGCTACAGTCACCACACAAACACGCCCCGCACCGGCCGCCTTCATTTCGCGACTGAGCTCAGCAACGGTTGCACCCGTGGTCATAACATCATCGACCAACAGAAAGTTGCGGCCTTCAATCCATTCGTGACTGTCGGCGCGGAAAGCGCCAGCCACATTTTTTGCACGGGCACGCATATTCAAGCGGGTTTGCGTCCCGGTTTCCCTGACACGCGACACATATCCACCGGCCAGAGGAATTGCCATGAGGCCCGCCAGGTGCGCCGCCAGTAAACGGGCTTGATTATAGGTCCGAGATCGTTCCTTGGCCGGGTGCAGCGGCACAAAACCAACGGCATCAAAAGCCTCACGGGTATAATACGTATTCACACAGGCGTGTAACAAGGCGGCCAAATCAGAGGTCATGTGGGTGGCATTGGAATACTTAAACCGATGCAAAACGTCTTTGATCCCTCCTTTAAACCGGAGGGCGGATCGCGCCTGATCAAATGCAGGTTTCCGATCCACACAGAGGGAGCAGACATAGTCGCGGGTAATCGCCCCATCCACGGGATCACCACACACCCCGCAAAAGGGAGGCTGGATAAGAGGCAGCGCGCTCAGGCAGTCCCAACACAAGTAATTCCCGATCGGCCCCGGCGGAGCCCCACACATCTCGCAAGCCCTTGGCCACACCAGATCAAGAAGGGGCGCAAGGGTGATATACTGGAGACTGGTTGACAACCTTTAGAACGCCCCCATCAGGAGTGAGGTAAAACTCACCACGGGCGATGTTTCCCGGTAATCATCCACAGCCAGGCGAACTTCATTCACCGCCGCTTTCACGTCGTTGTACAAAGTCTCATCGTTGATAATTTTGCCCAGTAATCCTTCACCTCTCTGGATTTTGCCCGTGATCGCCTTGAGCGATTCCGCACTGGCGGAGATGTCTTTATAAAGCTGATCATCCTGGGAAAGCAGTTTACCCAAGGTCCCCTCACCCTTATTCAGTCGATCGCTGATTTCCCTGAGATTCACTGCCACCGCCTGAATATTGGTGTAAACCGAATCATCGGAAATCAGCTTGCCCAAGGTCCCATCCCCTTGATTAATTTTATCGGCAATTTCCTTTACCGTGGCGGTCACGGCACGAATGTCCTTAGCGGCCCCCTGGAACTCATTATAGATTCCATCATCATTGACCAGTTTACCAATGGTGCCTTCACCCTTATTGATTTTGGCTGTCACATCTTTGATGGAGGCGATCGACTGCTCAAGATTAGTCAGAACGCCCCCTTCATTCATGGAGTGGCGGATTTCATGGATCGCTTGGGCGGCTTCCGCCATCAGATCAAACGGCTTCTCCCCCTGCGGCATCACATCTGGCGGCAGTAGCGGGGCACCGGACGATCCCTCCTTGACCTCCACATAACGCCCGCCAAGAATCGACGTTGTCACAACAGTGATCTTATAATCGGTCTTCAGCCTGATCGGACTATCCAGCAACGCCTGAACACGAACCTTCCCATCCAATAACCGCAAGGATTTGACTTTTCCCACCGTCATTCCGCGTTGAACCACCGTATCATCTTTGCGCAAGCCCATGACGTCCACAAACTCGACTTCCATGGGGAATTTCTTCTCGAACAAACTCGCCCGCCCTAGCACAATGGTAAAATAAGCGAGTGCCAAAAGGATCATGAACATGAAGGTTCCCACAATCAACTCGATTGACATCTCTCGATCTACACTACTCTGTTTCATAGTCCGCTCTTCTCCCACTCACCGCGAACGGTGATAAACTGTGCTTCCAAAAATTGCCGCACTTCCTCGATCTGTGATTTCACAAAATCTTCCGGGGTTGCCAGCTCAATAATTTTCCCATTGGTGAGCATGGCAATCCGTGTTCCAATGGACAGCGCACTATGCAGATCATGCGTCACCACAACACTGGTCACCCCGAGTTCATTCCTCAAGTGATCAATCAACCGGTCAATCATGCGCGAAGAAACCGGATCCAGCCCCGACGTAGGTTCATCATAAAGAATAATCTGGGGGTTGGTGACAATCGCCCTCGCCAACCCCACACGTTTGCGCATTCCCCCCGAAATCTCGGATGGAAATTTTTCGATATCCTTTTCCAGCCCCACCATGGCGAGCTTCTCCATGACTTTTTCCATGATCTCGTCGTTGGACAACTGGGTCTTTTCACGCAACGGAAGGGCTACATTCTCAGCCACATTCAACCATTCCAGCAACGCCCCGCCTTGAAAGAGCACGCCGAATTTGTCGCGTATCGATTCCAGTGCTTTACCACTGGCCTCACTGACCACCATGCCGTCGACTACGACCCGCCCCTCATCAGGGGTCATCAGGCGTACCATATTTTTGAGCGTCACGCTCTTTCCAGTTCCAGAAGGGCCCACAATCACAAGGGTCTCCCCTTTGCGGACCTCCAGATTCACGCCATCAAGCACGCGTCGGGTCCCCAGGATTTTGACTACATTTTCCAGTTGGATCATACGTAGAACATCCTTGTAATCATATAGCCCACAATCAGGATGGATAAAAATGAAAGAATGACGGTGCGTCGCGTGGCATTCCCAACCCCTACGGCCCCCTGTGTCGTTGCAAAACCCTGATGACATGCCGTGATAACGATGATCATGCCAAACAAAAAGGCCTTAAGCATCCCGACGAAAAGATCCTTATTGGCTGCAAACCGAATCGCATTGTCAATATAGGCGGCCCACGGGACATTCAACTGGGTCATCCCCACGATCCCCCCACCCACTACGCCCATGATACAGCTATAAAATGACAACAAGGGGGTCATGATCATCATCGCCACTAATCTCGGCATGACCAGATATCGTACCGGATTGATGGACATTAGTTCCAAGGCCGCAATTTCCTCAGACACCACCATGGTTCCCATTTGCGCGGCAATGGCAGACCCCACACTGGCCGCCAAAATCAACCCCGTCATAAACGGCCCCATTTCCCGCAACATGGAGACCATGACGGCAGCACCAATATAGACCTCCTGCCCGAACCGCCGCATTTCAATACCCGTTTGCAGGGCAAGAATCATCCCCGTAAAAGCGGCCACCACCGTAATCACCGTGAGGCTTTTGATTCCCCCCACAAACATCTGATGGATGGCCTCCCGACGCGAACGCCGTGTGAGAACGTAGCGAATGCAGAGCAGTGCTTCCGCCAGCAGAATAATCGCCCGACCGGCGTTACGGCAGGCACCCACCACTTCCCGACCCAACTGGCTCCGCCAATCGGTCGCAGGCGGAAAATATCTTGGTTCACGTGTGATTATGGCCTGTTCCTCCAGTTAATAAAATATAACAATCGCCAACTCGTTCCGGATTCATCACGGCGGTATCCTAGCATCCCTTTCAGAAAATCCCAGTCCTTCTGCTGGCCTTCCCTATCCCCGCGCCCCCACGATGCCAGCGGGAACACAGATCCATATGATGCGCCATTCGTTTCGGCACCCCAGTGAATCAATCCCCATAAAATATCATTCTCACGCCCTACCGTGGTTCGCTCATACTTATAGAACGTCCACCATGGAGTTAAATTCCGTTCAATCGGAGCCGTATTACGAAAGGGCCATAAATCCGGGAATCGAAACCGCTTATAATCATCATTTTTCCGCTCGTAAGAACCTAACGGCCAAACACTTACATACCGATCCACAACAGGCTCATCCCCTTTTTTCAGACGGATTCTTTCGGCATGATAAACAGGAAAAACCCTCACGCTGTTAACATCTCGATCTTTCCTGGTCTCTGTCCGATTCCAAATGAAGGGCCATAACCAGAAACGTCTATTTTCCCGCTCCGTGGTTCTTCGGCCATAGAGTGGCCAGACATATAACTTTTCCTGCTCTTTCGATTTTTGGGTTTGTATAATGGGCCACAGGTAAATATTTTCCGTGCCTTTCTTCCCTGTAGAGTGTCGAAAGAAGGGCGGCAGGAACATCCAGGTTTCCCCGCATTCAGTCTTGGAATGGCCATAAAACGGGAAAAGCATAAACCCGCTCCCACGCGACCCGGGACGGTCATACCGCACTGTTGACCAAAAGGGCCAGAGAATCGAGCGATGTTCCTCAACCCCCTTTTTCTCTGACCTCGCATAAAAGGGAAATACCCTGAAACGGTAAACGTCATCCCCCGTTGTACGGGAAATGAACGGCCATAAATAATAATCAGTTCTCAGATCATTCAGTTCACTGTGCCAGTACAATGGAAAGAGGACAAACTCCACCCGATCCCGCCCGAACCAGTTGTCGATGCGTCCGCCCAAAGGAAACAAGGCACCATAGTCTTCCCCACCGTTGGAACGTCCGACGGCTATCAATGGCAACAGCCAGAATCGGTAAGCTGAGGCAGGGTCTGCGGAATCAGGATCATGATAAACTGCGGATAAAAAACGCCAGTCCGTCTGATTATGCCACCACGAGAAATGCCCAACGGGCCAGAGCACATCCAGACTTTCGCTCCCTCTTCGGGTATCAAATTCACGAACAAAAAATGGGCGAACCGCTGTGAGTTGGTTGGTTCCACCACTATCAGAACGCTCAAAAACCGGACCCAATCCCCGCGCCGTATCCTGTTCACACAAGTCTGGCCCGGAGGAGGCGAGACAACCATAATCGTAGATCGGGGCTGCCCCCACACAGGCAATACACCCGAAATACAAAAAGCCCCCGACTAATATCTTTGGGAAGGTTCTCATCATGAATGGAATGAATTTATGACGCCTGCTGGGCAAAATACCGGTTAATCGTCGCCTCTTTTCCAAAGATAGCGGCAATTAAGGCACTCCGGATCCACATCCCATTTCGCATTTGGCGCCAGTACACCGCCCGTGGATCTTCATCCACATCTACAGAAATTTCCTGGCGTCGAGGGAACGGATGCATAATCACAGCATCCTGTTTAAGCATTTTTAGATGGGCACGGGTAAACGAATACTGACTGATGTCAATATTCCGGCTTTCTCCCGCCGCATCCCATTCGTCCTGAATCCGTGTCATATAGATGGCATCCCCTAGGGGAACGGCTTTTTCGAAATCACTCATTAACTCGAAACTCACTCCAGCCCGGGATAATTGCCCCAGGACATCATCCCCGATTTGCAATTCTTTCGGAGCGACAAACAGCATTTTCACGTTCTGGTAATTTGTCAGCAGCCAGGCCAGTGAGCGCACCGTTCTCCCGCGCGCCAAATCCCCGACAAACACCACGGTCTTGCCATCAATACTGCCACGATTTTCAAAACTGCGTTGCAAGGTATAAATATCCAGCAGCGCCTGCGTGGGATGCTGATCTTTTCCCGATCCGGCATTGATGATCGGCACGGGACGTTCCGTATTGGACAACAACCAGGCCATTCGCTCAGCGAGACCGCCTGTCTGCGAACGCATGATGATCAGATCAAAATAGGAACTGAAGGTTCGCACTGAATCTTCCTGAGTTTCTCCCTTGAATTCACTGGAGGTCGCTGTATCGCGGACCTCTCCTATATTCATCCCGAGAATCTTACAGGCGGCGCAAAAGGACAGAAAGGTTCGGCTGCTGGGCTGGCTGAAATAGAGCATCGCCCGCTGATTCTGCAACAGTTGCCGAAGAAACGTCATTCCCGTTTCTTGCTTGGAGATGCGGCGAATGGCGGTGGCTAACGCCCCGAGTTCCTCAAGCCTTTTACGATTAAATTGTTGCGCCACAAGCACGTGATATTCACGCCCTTGCCCGGCCAGATAGCGCCCTTTTTCATCCACACTCATGCTGTGGAACGCGCCCCAACTCATGTCACTTAATTGCACAGATCCAGACATACTCACCTCGTTACGCTAAAGACGCCACCATAACCGCCTTGATTGTATGAACCCGGTTCTCCGCTTCATCAAAGACTTTAGAGAAGGGTGCCTCAAAAACTTCGTCCGTCACCTCCATGGGCCCGATCTCCCTGGTTACGTCCGTCTCGTAATCATGAAAAGCCGGAAGACAATGAAGGAAAATAGCCTGGCGAGACTCCAAATTTCCCGTATGGCGCATGAGATCCATCGTGATCTGATAAGGCCGAAGCAATCTCAATCGCTCAGCAAACTGATCTTCCTCCCCCATCGAGACCCAGACATCTGAATAGATGACATTCGCACCCTGGACCGCTTCCAGAGGATTCGTCGTAACGGTTACACTTCCACCACGGGAAGCGGCCATAAGGCCCACATCCCGACACAAATCTGCTGACGGTGCCAGCTCAGCAGGCGCACAGTCAACAAAATGCATTCCCGCCTTGGCACATCCAACCATCAGGGTATTGGCCACATTGTTGCGGCCATCGCCAATGTAAACCACTTTCAAGCCTTTAAGACGTTCAAAATATTCCCGAATCGTCAGCAGATCCGCCAGAATCTGGGTGGGGTGCCATTCATCCGTCAGCCCATTCCAGACGGGAATACCGGAATACTTGGCCAATTGCTCCACCGTCTTTTGTTTGAAGCCCCGGAAGGCGATCCCATCGAACATCCGTCCTAAAACACGGGCCGTATCGACAATGGACTCCTTCTTGCCAAAGTGGATATCCTGAGTGCCAAGATATTCCGACTGGCCACCCTCATCCCGCGCCGCCACGGTGAATGCACAGCGGGTGCGTGTTGAATGCTTCTCGAAAATCAGGGCGATATTTTTGCGGCGCAGGGAATTTCCCCGAATTCCCATTTTCTTCTTGTGCTTGAAATCCTCAGCAAGATCGATCAAATAGATCATCT